>JBBSWF010000184.1:0-6059 GCA_038046365.1 Nanobdellota archaeon | reverse complement strand
TAGTTTTCGCTTTTTGACACTATTGTTCAGAAATCACTCACCTTCGGAGATACTGAGTCTTATCTCAGCTTCATCTTCCCGCCAGGCCCTTTCCCTATCCCTCCTTTCTGGAGTTTCTTCATGAGTTTGTCTGGCGAGCCGCCTTTTAGCATCTTGAGCATCTTCTTGCTGTTCTTGTATTGCTTGATTAGTTCTCTGACTTCTTCTGTCTTGACTCCGCTGCCTTTGGCGATGCGGTCCATCCTTGACGAGTCGATTATCTCTGGATCTTCAAGTTCTGCTTTTGTGCAGCTATTCATTATGTGTTTCCAGACTTCGAGTTTCTCTTCTTGGGTGTCAAGTATCTCTTTTGGGAGCTGCACTTGTGAGAATCCAGGTATCATCTCCATTATCTTGCCTAGAGGCCCCATCTTTCTCATGGCTGCCATCTGCTCGTATAGGTCGATTAGGTTGTAGTCTCCGTGCAGCATGCGTTGGCTGAGGTCTTTAGCCTGGTCTTCAGATATCGCTCCTGCGGCTTTCTCTAGCAGCGCTTCGATGTCCCCCATGCCAAGCAAGCGTCCTACGAATCCTTTTGGGTTGAATTTCTCTAGATCATCTTGGTGCTCGCCTACTCCGATGTAGACTATTGGTGCGTCTGTGACTGCGCAAGCAGTCAAAGCGCCTCCTGCTTTCGCCGTGCCGTCCATCTTTGTGGCAATGACTCCGGTGACTCCTACGGTATCATGGAATGTCTGTGCTTGTGATTGCGCTGCTTGACCTAAGTCTGCGCTGATGACAAGGTATGATTCGTTTGGGCTCATTGCCTTATTGACCGCGTCGAGTTCCTTGATGAGCTCGTCGTTTAGCGCGTCGCGTCCTGCCGTGTCTATTAATAACAGGTCGAATTCTGTGAATCTTGGCTTGTAGTATTTGATTATCTTGAGCGGGTCTTTCTCTCCTTTGAGTATAAGTGCTGTGGCTCCAGCTTGTGTGGAGACTTGCTGGAGCTGGTCCATGGCTGCCGGTCGCCATACGTCAAGGCCTAGTGTGGCTACTTTGTGTCCTCGCTTCACGTAGTATTTGGCTAGCTTTCCGCAGGTTGTTGTCTTTCCTGATCCGAAGAGTCCTACCATCATTATCCGGTGGGGCTTCTCTGTGCCAAACTGCACTTCTGGCTTGTTCCCGCCTAGGAACTTGACTAGTTCTTCGTAGACTATGTGGACCAGATGCTCTTTCTTTGTTAGCCCGGGCGGTGTCTTCTCGTCTTTTATGCGGGTCTTTATCGCTGTTGTGAGCGAGAACACTAGCTTTACGTTCACGTCTGCTTGCAATAATGCTCTTTGGATGTCTTTGACCAGCTCGTTTATGAGGGTGTCATCCACGAACACTGCTTTAGCTACCTTGGACAGCGTGTCTTTGAGCGAGCTTCCAAGTTTCTCAAGGACCATGGATGCTCTTAATCCCTGTTTGTTATATAAAGATTGTTGGGTCTGCGTCTGCTTGTCAGGTCCGCCGCGTCGAAACCATTTAAAATGGGTATTGCTGGTTGTTGGTTATGCGTCGCGCTCAGGTCTCTGTATGGATAATATTCGGATTGATCCTGATATTGTCTATGTCTTTCCTGTATTACCAGGGCACTATGACAAAGCAGGAAGTTTCGCAATTTGTGAAAGTGGGCCAGCAGTGGGATGTGCAGTCCATAAATGGGTTAGTGCAGACCTGTTTTGATAAGCTCTCCACGGAGTCCGTGTTCTACTTCGGCATGGTGGGTGATTCGCGGTCTTCTAAAAGAGATTTCTTCACAGGGAACTATTTCGCTTATGATGACAGGTTCAAGATTCCTTACTATTACAAGAACGGCCAGTCTCTTATGCCTTCTAAGTTTCAGGCCCAGCAGATGATCGGCGCTTATGTCGACGAGAACCTGCAGAAGTGCACCAACGGCTTCATGTCGGTGCAGGGTTTCAAGATAGAGGAGCAGGCGCCTAAGACGACTGTGCGTATCAATGAGAAGACTGTGGATTTCTCTCTCGCTTATCCGTTGAAGGTCGTTCGAGGCGACCAGCAGACCGTCTTGGATGATTGGAGTTTCAGGCTGGAGTCGAGGTTGAATCAGATTCTCGCCATCGCTCAGGTTGTAGTGGACCGCGAACTGAAAGATGATACTATCGTATATTGGGATTTCGTCACTGATGTCACCCGGCGTGGATATAACATGACCGCGCACGCGGAGAGGGATAATACGGTGATCTATCGTCTGGTCGATCCTTCTTCATTGATCTATTTCGAGCCGTTCACGTTCCAGTTCGCGAACCGGGTGAGGGTGGAATGATTGTGCGGTTTGGCGTGCTTGTCTCATTGCTCTTGGTGATTTTGGCGCCAGTGGGGTCTTCGGCGGTTACAGCCGTTTCGGATTCTCCAGGTGACGTCATCTCAGAGGAGATCAGCAGCGGACCAACTCTTCCTTACACTATCGATGTTTCAGTGAAGGAGATGCCTAAGCCGGAGGCTCAACAGGTTCCCTCGCAACCCGCTCCTCCTGAATCCCCTCCTGTCGATGATAAAGGGTGGACTGAAGCGCAGGCTCCGCCTCCCGTCGTGTCTGAGCAGCAGCCTCAGAAAGACGACAAGCAACAGCAGCCTCCTCAGATGCCTCAGCCTCCTGAAGGAGGAAAGCAGCCTCCTAACCAGCAGAATGGAGCGCCGCTCAAGCCCGCGCAGCCTGCTACTCCCTCTTTCCAGTGCACTGATCCACCCCCTGCGGACCCATCAAAAACATGCAAGCCGGGATGTGGTTATGATAATTGCATATTCAAGTTCACTCAGGAGCAGGGGCCTATTAATTGTCCGCTGGCGAATACTTTGAAGCAACAATGTGATCTCTACAAGAGCTTATGTATATCTTACCTGCTGACTCCGACTCAATGTGGTTTGAGGGATAGTATATGCCCTCAGTACCAGATTAAGAAGCAGGAATGTTGTAAAGCCCATAAAGCGGCCGAAGCAGCCCAGATCGCTACTCAGACAGATCCTTGCGGTGCAGCAGCTAATCTCGCTAGTGGAGGATTCCTGACTCCTGATCAGATTATGCAGTGTAAGGCTAATGCGCTCAACCGATGCAAAATAACTGATAAGAGCCAGCTGGATAAGCTCAAGCAAGATCCCGACTTCCGCAAATCACTGGGCAACAATCCTAATGATATCTCTACTGCCAAAGATATGATGCAGCAGAACAGTAAGTTAGGTGATATGTCTGACGCTCTCAAGAAGCAGGCGATGCAAAAGATGGTTATGGATTTGGCGAAGCAAGGCATGCAGGCCGCTTTCCAGGGCGGAGGCGCAGGTTCTGATTCGAAAGGCTTCCAGACCTCAAGCGGTGGCTCTACTTATCAGGTGGATAATAACGAGTTTGCGACAGCCGACTTGAAGACAGGCGATAGCCTGACTCTCAATCAGAAAGATGGTTCTGCTCAGCTCCAGCGCAGTGGGGATCAGGTGGCTGTGATGGCTCGCGAGTCCGCGCCTTCTGCTGTCCCAGTGTCTTATTCATCGACGAATGGGATGCTGATGGCGTCTTCTAGCATGACCGGAGTCTTCTCAGGCGCTGCCAATGAAGGGATCCTCAATAGTCCTCAATATTACATGGATGTCTATCCGAAGATCCCTGCGTCGTCTTTGTCTCCTTTGGTTCCAGATAGTATCACGGGCAGTGCAATTGTGAGCAATGTCTTGTACTACGCGATCGTGCGTTTCTTTCCTGGCGAGCCGAGGATAGCTTCCATGGGAGAGATCCATGCAGGGCAAGTCGCTCAAGGTTGGGTCGCGGTGATACCTCGTGCCAACGCGAGGATAGATTTCCACGCAGCGTCTGGGTTCATCACTAACAAGGTTATGGGGATGGGCATACCTAGGGGTTCGAGCCTGATGGTTTCATCAAAGAACTTGGAGGAGGAGTCTATTCTAAATTACCTCATCGATGGGGTCAAGGATTATGATTTCATCATTGCCAACGGCCTGACTATCTGGCCCTACTCCGGCACTTCCGGCGGCAAGATAATCTCCTCTTCTTACGGCATCCCTCCCGATCAGTATCTTTCGAAGCAGCAGAGGGAAATGGTCTATGGGTGAGCCTGATTGAACAGGAGGCGATCGCTATCTTGGGTGTTGGTCGTTCTGTTAGTCGTGAGTCTCGGTTCCACATTGTCCTCAGCTGGTCTTTTCAAGCCGTCGCCTGCCCAGATCAAGAGTATGTTCCTTGCTGCATCCCCGGATGATATAGTGAGCTACGCTTCTCAGCATCCTGGTAAAGTGGGGAATTACCTTAACAAGTATCCTGATGTGATCGCCCAGCATCCGCAGAGCGCTGAGCTGATGCAGAAGCTCAAGGATAACGGCCTGATACCTCAGGATGCTAAGGCTCCTTCGCAAGGGAATCCGAACGCTCCTGCTGAGAAGCCTTCTGCCCCAGAGGCTCCATCCAAACCTGAATCCCCAGCGAACCCGGAATCAGCGTCTCAGAAACCGGATTCTTCCAAGCCGTCCGATCAAAAGCCGGAGACTCCTCAGAATTCCGAGCCTATCAAGCCGCAGGACGTGATGGATAGCAAGGAGAAGGAGTGCAAGCTCGATTCAGAGAATGACAAGAGCCCTGATCCTAACCGCGATCCTTGCAGCAAGGAGAAGAAGTGCGGCTATGATTCCTGCTCTTTCTTCTATAAGTCGAAGGGCGAGAAGGACTGCAAGCAGTTCGTCCAGTCGAAGAAGGATTATGATAAGGCCAAGGCCGAGTGGCAGGCCGCGCCGCCGTCTCAGAAGCCTCAGAAGCAGCAGGAGATGGAGCAGAAGAAAAAGAAGGCTGATGAGGATGGTTCCAAATGCTGCGCTTCACGTAAAGCCGCCGAGGGCCTTCAGCGCCTCATCCAGGGAAATCCTTGCGGAGGCATGCTCAAGGGTAATCCGCTGACTGGCGGCTCGCTCGATGACTGCAAGCCGTGGATCCTGAGCAGCAATTGCCCGGTCAAGGATCCGAAACAGCTCCAGCAGCTGTATAATGATCGGGGCTTCATGAAGTCGCTGACCGCAAAGGATCTGCCGACGATAAAGAACATGATGTCTCAGGGTTTGACCAATTATGGCGATCTCAAGAACGTGTTGAGCGAAGGCGCGCTCAATTCTTTGTCTCCTTCCGGTTCAGGCAAGGTGTCTGTGCAGGGAGGTCCGGCGAGTCCTGCTGACTTGAAGCTTGACAGCAAGGCAGGGACCGTCACTGCGGGCAATAATGAGTATCAGGCTTCGCAGCTCAAGGATGGGGCGAGTTCTGTCGTCGATCCCGGCAAAGGTACTGTGGCGCGGACCACGCCGACAGGTTCAGTGAAGATGCAGCCTGGGCCGGCCGGGACTGTGAATCCGGTTGCTTTCAGTGGGAACACTGCCACGATAATCAGTTATGGTCAGATGACTGCTGATCTGGCTGGTGTTGGCGATCTTTATTCTGCTGGTGTCGCTGCCGGGGTGAAGGTGGCCGGATTGTATCAGCGCTACGGTCCGGTCCTCAGTGCATTCCTGACGGGTGCGGTGGTCTATGAGCCTACTCAGCTCCCTATCACTGTCAGCTTCTTTCCGGATCCTCCTCCTTTGCCTGGTCCTTTGGGAGTCAATGTCGGTCGCGTTTTCGATGATTGGTTCGATGTGGTGCCTCGTGCCAATTCGAGGATAGATTTTGATGGTGTCTCTGGAGGTGCGGTGACTGCGATCATACAGAATATGGGCGTGCCTAGGGGATCTAGCGAGATGGCTGATCCTCGCAATCTGGGTGAGAAGACCGCTAAGATGTATACTATCGACGGGACCGGAGATTATGATATGATCGTGAATCAAGGCCTGGTTATCTGGACCGGATCAAGGGCTGTAGGTGGCAGGATAATCTCTTCATCATCAGGTATCTCTCCTGATCGATACTTGTCTAGGCAGCAGAAGGGGATGGTGTACAGTTAGTTTTTCTCGAGGATGCGTATCTTCTTAGTTACCTGAGTTTTCCTTGATTTTTCTCACTACCTGATCTTTTCGTCGAGAAAATC
>JBBSWF010000183.1:0-21163 GCA_038046365.1 Nanobdellota archaeon | reverse complement strand
GGTCAGAAGAAAGCGCCATTTAAAGCCGAAATCACGGACAAACCAGATAGTCTCTAGAAGCAATAAGATCCAAAAACAAAGTTCAACAAAAAGTAATCCGATACCTCGGAACAGCAGACACCATACTAAAAGATTACACCGAACTAGACAAACTCAAAGAATCAACCACCAAGTGAGTTTCCACGCAAAGCCGTTTTTCTCGGGAAAACAGTGCCTATACTATATAAACCAAATCAGTCCCAGATAACCCGGATCTGTGGGCATTACTTATCATATATTACATATTGGTTCGTCGATCCGGCGGTTGTGGCTTTTCCTACGAATCCTATTTTTTTCTTGAGGAATATAGACGTGATTATTTTTACGCAATCCTCTTGGCATACTGACTGGCAGATTCTTATGTCTCCTAGTGGATCTTGGGTCTTGCATTCATCGATGCATGGCTGGCTGCAACAGGTCCGGTAGCTCTCGAATTTATCTTTTTGAGGATAACAGATCTTCGCGGCCTCTATCGCCACGTCCTCTCCACGTCCTGCGGATGTGGTTAAGTAGTTGGATTTGGCCGGAGTCAATCCAGTCTGTGGAGAACCTGCAAAAAAAGAAGCTAGCCCGATTATGGCGATGAGTCCAACTAGCGCGAAGATGCCGACTCGGTGGTGTTGTGCCATATGTTTGTGAGATTTATTCGACAGAGTCCCTGTATTCAGACGTCGTGTCCCTCACTCCTTTGTAGTCGAATCCGATGCTGACTGCGCGTATCACGCTGTACTTGCATCCTTGATCGCATCCTTTTCCACAGTTGCGGAATTCGTTCTCTTGCAAGCCGTAGTATTTGGGGTCGAATTTGATTCCTATGCTGTTGCAGAATTCGATACATCTCTTGTCGCAGCATTGTTGCCAATCCGCGCTGCTCTCTTTTGCAGTCAGCACGCATTGAGGTCCGATCTGTTTGTCGCCCACTTCATAGTATCCTTGGAATGTTCCTATCTTGAATACTCCTCTAGGGTCGTAGTTGTATGCTCCTTCGACCCCTCCATCAGAGCCGAAATAGATGACCATGCCGCCGATGGCGACTAATGCTACAAGCGTTGCGTTTAGGACTGCGTGATTGACTTTTGCCAATTTATTTCACCTCGGTATAATAGTTTTCAATCCGTCAAGCGATTATATAAATGTTTCTTCGATGTGCGTGTCCTGTCAGTGAGGGGGTTGTGGGTTCCTCTTTTTGGTTCCTTCTCCAATGGTAGATGTACTGTTGAGCATATCCCGCATTCTTCCCGAATAAGCCTCGTCCAAACACTTCGATGTTCTTAGGGCCCATCCCTTTGGTCTGGGGATACATCTCGTTCATCGCTCTTTGTATCCAGACGTCGACAGGGAATGGCTCGCGAAAGCCAAGTGAGAATAATAGGATGCAGTCAGATATCTTGCTTCCGACTCCCGGTATTGTCATAAGGTCCTTCTTAGCGTCAAAGTATGGCTTCTTCTTCAGTGAAGAGAGCCAGTCGTCTGTCACCATCTTGTTCGCACCGTGGATGAACTTCGCGCGAAATCCTGTGCCTGTGGATTTTATCTTTTCTAGGTCGTTTATCCCTCCAGGGTCAGGGAAGCTGTGCCTTTCTGCTCCGCGAGCTCTCAGTTGTCGCCCGAACAGCTTCGACATGCCGTCCATGTTTCGTTTTATTTTCGGGATGTTCGATGCTGATGAGCAGATGAATCCGATGAGGCACTCCCATGGGTCTTGGTTGAGAAGCCGGATGCCGGGGTATGCTTTTGCTGCCTTTATGATGTGCGTGTGTTCTCTAAGGTCTTTTAGTGTCTCTTCGATTGGATCGTTCAGTCCAAGAAATTCTGTCAAGTATCCTCTCTTGCATCCTTCGAATTCTATCTTGTCTCTCTCCTGCCTGACAAAGAACAGCGATCCCCGCTGCCCTATCAGATAGCCGTCTTCATGCGGCCAGTACCGGAACAGCTGTCCTGAGTCTAGCGTGTCCTTCAAGTTGAATTTCTTGATTCTTATTGATGGCATTCCAAACAGGTAATCCGGTCTCTTATTAATACCTTTAATTTTTCCTGTGTGAGGACCAAAAGTCCGAACGCGGAAAAATTTCCTCGAAATATTTATAATGTGCCGTTCTGGTTTTTCTTTTATGGCGAAAAAGATTAAGAGGAATGCGAAATCGGGTTCGTCTAAAAAGTCCAGGTCAAGATCGTCTAAGAAGAAGTCATTTATCAATATCGAGAAGGGCATGTCTGTCTCCGAGGTTTTACAGGTGCACCCTGAGACCCTTGCGGTCTTTGCGTCCAAAGATCTTCTCTGTCTTGGCGATCCTGATCAGCAGCGCATGACTGTCCAGGCCTGGGCGCTAGATCATGGACTTGATGTGGGTAAATTCATCGTTAAGCTCAATTCCGCTTCTTCAAAGCGCCACAATCCGGCCAGGAAGAGCTGCGCTCACAAAGGGCTTTAGCTCTTTGCCGGCTGCCACTGGGTATGGCATTGTCATGTATTCCTACCTTGCTGGCAAATGGATGTCCTGGCCTGGAGCCTACTTATCTGATCTCTGCAGTCAAGCTGGCCTGAAATTGCATTATAGTTTATATAGTGGATTCGTTACTTTTCCGGTTTAAGGGGCCTTTGTGGTAAAGATACCCCTTGCTTTGATTATGGCCAAGAGTGGTGAAAAGTCGGCAGATTCTGGTAAGCGTCTCTCTAAAGGTGTCTCTCACATCCGCAAGCGTGATGGCCGTCTTTTTCCTTTTGACCAAAAGCGCATCTTTGACGCGATCTTTCGTGCTGCGCAGTCGATCGGAGGCAACGATCGCGAGCGCGCCCATGAGTTGTCTATGATAGTGACTTCCATTCTAGATGAGCGTTACGGATCTAAGCGTATCCCGTCTGTTGAGGAGATCCAGGATATAGTTGAAGCGGTCCTGATGAAGGAGGGCCATGCCAAGACAGCCAAGGCCTATATCTTGTATCGGCAAAAGCGCGCTGAGGAGCGTGCGCGGCGCCTGGGGATGTTCGGCGGCAAGGAGCTCAAGGCAAAGCTTTCCATCAACGCGCTGACCGTGTTGCGTGAGAGGTATCTGCGCAAAGATATGTCTGGAGCGGTAGTTGAGACTCCAGATGAGATGTTTGAGCGTGTCGCGTTTAATGTTGCCAAGGCTGACAAGAAGTATGATCCTAAGGCGAATGTTGAGGCCACGGCGGCTGTCTTCCTAAGGATGATGTCTGATCTCGAGTTCCTTCCTAACTCTCCGACTTTGATGAATGCAGGGACCGACATCCAGCAACTGTCCGCCTGCTTTGTGCTCCCTATAGAGGATTCTCTTGAGTCGATATTTGGAACGCTAAAGGATGCTGCGCTCGTTCATCAGACCGGTGGCGGCACAGGGTTCTCGTTCTCCAAGCTTCGTCCAAGAAATGATATCGTGAAGTCGACTTGCGGGGTCTCTTCAGGCCCGGTCTCTTTTATCCGTGTCTATGACGCCGCGACTGAGGCGATTAAGCAGGGCGGCCGCAGGCGAGGGGCCAACATGGCTATCCTCCGTGTCGACCACCCTGATGTGTTGGAGTTCATCGGTGCGAAAGAAGCGTCTGTCTCGCTGCGCAACTTCAACATCTCTGTAGCGATAACAGATGACTTCATGAAGGCAGTCAAGGATGACAAGTGTTTTGATCTTGTCAATCCTCGCACCGGTTTGGCCACCAAGCGCCTCAACGCGGCTGAGGTGTGGAATCTCATCATAACCATGGCTTGGCGCACAGGGGATCCGGGAGTAGTGTTCATCGATCGGATGAACAATACATCTTCAAATCCGATTCCTGATGTTGCGCTAATCGAGAGCACTAACCCTTGCGGCGAGGTTCCTCTCTTGCCATACGAGTCGTGCAATCTTGGCTCGATAAACCTCGCCAAGTACGTCGATGGTGGCAAGTTCGATTGGGATCGCTTGCGTATGGTGATCCATGAGGCAGTGCATTTCCTTGACAATGTGATCGACATGGGCAAGTACCCTCTAATGGAGGTCGCGGATATGTCGCTCAAGATGCGCCGCATAGGCCTTGGGGTCATGGGTTTCGCTGACGTTTTGTTCATGATGGGCATCCCTTACGATTCTGAAGATGCGGTCAAGATTGGCGAGAGGATCATGAAGTTCGTGGATGACGAGAGCAAGAATGCGTCAGAGGGGCTGGCTAAGAAGCGAGGTTCTTTCCCTCTTTGGTCCAAGAGCATCTATTCGGGCAAGAGGAAGCTTCGCAACGCGACGACTACCGCCATCGCGCCTACTGGCACTATATCCATGATAGCTGATGTCTCTTCAGGGATCGAGCCGAATTACGCGATTGTCTACACCAAGCGCGTTCTAAACAATCAGGAGCTGCTGTATGTGAACAAGCACTTCGAGGCTGCGTTGCGTCGCGCCAACTTGTATAATGAGGAGCTTATGAAGGATATCTCGAACCGCGGATCTATCCAAGAGTTCCCTGATATACCCAAGGATATTCGGGATGTATTCAAGGTGGCCTACGATGTCAACCCGCTCGCTCATGTCAGGATCCAGGCGGCCTTCCAAAAGCATACTGACAACAGCGTGTCAAAAACGGTGAATTTCCCCTATGACGCGTCTATCAAGGATGTCGAGGATGTGTATAATCTGGCTTACGAGATGGGCTGCAAGGGTGTCACTATATACCGTGACCGCTCTCGCGAGGCTCAGGTGCTTGGCATTGAGCTTGAGCGCACAGGCATCACTCCTGAGAAGCGCAGGATCGCAAAGGAGAAAGCTCTTGAGAAATGTCCTGAATGTGATCACGAGCTCACGCGCAAGGAAGGTTGCGCCGAGTGTGAGAGCTGTGGATATTCAGTTTGTATGGATTGAATCTTGTCTTAACGCGGATCTCATTATTTATTGTCCTTTTGTGCGATCTGTTATTAATTTCCTCTCGTATAGTTTAGACCTTTATTTCTGAAGTTTCAGCACCCCTAATCTGCAGGCCGCTCGATATATGCCTGCCAGGGCGCTTGCCGCCGAGAGTCTTCCGTCGTTTGCCATCTCTACAGCTTCGCGTATGGGCACGAATCTTCTTTCTTTTGCTTCGGCTGGGTCCGGGATGAATCTTCCTATAGCGAGTCCTTGCGCAAGGAACAGCCTGACATTGTCGTTTGCTCTGTCGACTTTTTGTTCCACCGGCCCAATGTCTGTCCATTTTTTCGCTAAGATGCCTGCCTCCTCTTCAAGTTCTCTTTTTGCTGCATGAAGGAAATCTTCTTCTTTATCGCAATGCCCTGCAGGCAGTTCCCAATACTCTTTTCCTTGGGGGTATCTCCATTGCCGGACTAGCGCCACTTCCTTATTTTCATTGACTGCCGCGATTATCACTCCAGGGCTTGATTCTACTACTACGTAGACTCCTTTCTCTTTGTTGGGCCTAATCACGTTATCAGCCCTGATTCTCACTCGTTTGTCTTTGTAGATCTCTTTGCTGCCTAGGAGTTTCCATGGATTCTTTGATTCAGCCATCATCTTGTGTGTGCATGGGCAGGATATAACTTTTTCGGCCATGTATTTGATTGGTATTCCGTCGCTAGTGCCGATGACTAACTCCGAGTGACGAAACAAAGTTTATTTAGCCTCCTCACCACCCGGCGTTGCCGATCCGGTCGCATATTCGAGAGGATTGCCGTCGATTTCAGCCATCGCTTTCGCGGCCTTGATCGATCGACTAGTGAGATATCACCATGGCAAAGACTCGCACAGGCCTAGTCCACGTCTACACCGGCAATGGCAAGGGAAAGACGAGCGCTGCGATGGGTCTTGCCGTGCGAGCTGTGGGTCAGGGATTGAGGGTCTTCATCGTGCAGTTCATGAAGGGCGGCGCTTACACTGGCGAATTCATCTCTGCCAAGAATTTCTTGCCTAACATTGGTTTTGAGCAGTTCGGCAAGCATTGCATCAAGGAGGAGAAGCAGATGAAACTGCAAGGGCTTGATCGGGGTTATCATTATTATGATTTTGTCAGAGACGATATCGAGTGCGGAGATTGCAGGTTCTGCTTCCTAAATGATGCAGACCAGGCGCAGGCGTGCAAGGACGGGATGGAGAAGGCGCAGAAGCTGTCCAAAAGCGAGGATTACGATCTCCTTGTGCTAGACGAGATTCTTGTGGCGGTCGCTTTCAAGTTCGTCGATGAGGAGAAACTCGCCCAGTTGATAAAAGAGAAGCGCCGTGACCTGGAGCTTGTTTTGACCGGCCGCGGAGCGTCCTCGAGGATACTAGATCTTGCTGATTACGTCTCGAACATCAATGAAGTCAAACACCCATTCAACACCAAGAAGACCCCTGCAAGGAGAGGGATTGAGTATTGAGGCTTATCAATCGACAAATTGGCCTTTTATTTCCCGTACCATTCTTTGCATCGGTCTAACTCATGCAGTTCGGCATTGATCGTGAGTCGTTTCAACTGTCCGGTGTCCCAGTACCCCTTTTCTTTGAAATCCTTTTCAAGAAACCGTATCCGGTCTTCTATTGGGTGATTGTTCAGCCATCCATACTCTTGGCAGAAAGATTTGTCTGGGGGGATATATTTTTCCCATAATACCAAAAATCCAATATCAAGTGCGCAAATGCCCATATACAGTCCTATGAGCGCTCCATCAGCTCGGTCTCTGGGCGTAGGGGGGAATCCTGTCGATTCCTATACGATCCCTCTTTGATCGTATCTTGGTTCTTTTGGTTTCTCATGGCAGTTTGTAATTGAGCAAGATATATTAAGTTTAATATCAGAATATTACTATTTTCCGATATATTTATATTATTGTGCGGGTTATAGTAAATATGGATACCCTTGATAGAAAGATCCTTTTCGAACTTGATAAAGATTCTAGAGTCTCCTGCTCTCAGATCGCCAGATCCATTCGCACCTCCAAAGAGACAGTGAGATACCGGATCAACTCGCTTGTCGAAAAGGGGGTAATCCAAAAATTCCTCACAATACTCAACACCACCAAGCTTGGGAATTCATATTATCAGATCATGCTCAAGCTTCAAAATGCGAATGAGCGGGATAAGTCCATGATTATCAGCTTCTTGAAAACCCACCGCAATATTGCGTGGATCGGTGACTTGGAAGGGAATTATGATATCGCCTTTATCATTTATGTCACAGATCAGATCCAATTGCAATCCCTCATAGAAGATCTTCATGGAAGATTCAGTAAGTACATCATGAAGAAGGTGCTCTCAGTAAATCTCCACGCGGATTTCTTTGCGAGGGATTACCTAGTAGGTAATGAGAGGTCAACTGTCAGGAGAACATCATACAAATCTCATAAAGGGTCGACCATCTTAGATGATGCTGATGAAAAGATTTGCGCCTCGCTAGGTGAAGATTCAAGGCGCTCTTCTGTAGAGATCGCGAAGAGAATCGGTCTGTCAAGCGATGCAGTATTAAAGAGGATTGTAAGACTGCGAAATAAGGGCATAATCCTCGGGAGCACTCTCGTGCTGGACCAAACCGTTCTCCATCAATCCCACTATAAAATCCTCGTATCCCTAAACAACTTGTCCAAGGATAAAGAGAGTCGCCTGATTGAATCGTCGAGCTTGAACAATCGGGTGATCGCGATCGTCCGGGTGTTGGCCCAGTGGGATTATGAGATCGATATTGAAGTAGAAGATATAAGTCAGCTCCGGTCATTCATCATCGGGCTGACGACTCGCTTTTCTGATATAATCCGGGATTATGAAGTGTTAAGGATTGTTAGCATGCCTAAATACACTTTTTATCCATGATATCATTGGTATAGACAAACTCCATCGTAGGTTAGTATGCTTCTTTCCTATGGTCTATCGCTCCAAGGAATACTTTCTTCTCCGATTCTTCTGTCTTGAATAAGAGCCGGAAGTTCTTAACCAATCTCGTCGACTGCCAACCGTGCAATTCTCCTGACAGCTTCCCACCGAGGGATGTGGGGTCTTGTCGCATCCTCTCGATCTTTTTCTCAAGCGCTGTCAGCAGCTCATGGTTCTTTTTGTGTTCTTTTAGCGCCGATAAGAATGTCTCTGTGCGTTCGACTGTCCAGGGCATCTTCATAGCTCTTCTAGAAGGTCTTTCATGTTATTGATAGGTTTCGTGCGGCCGCCCTTGATATCTGCTTCGCTGGCCTTCACTTGAGACATTGTCTTCGGGTTATGTAATATCTCGACTGTTTCCAGCAGGTTCTCGACCTCTTCTTTGGACACCATTCTCTGTTTTAGCTCGATAATCTCATTATATACATCTTGGAGGGTCGCAGTTTCTGTCATGGTTCCTTGTATGTTTCTCTGATTTAAATAGGTTTGCAGGTGTTTTGTGTCTGTTTTTTATAATCGGGAGACCGGGGATATTAGATCCGGCTGACTGTGATTATGTGTCGATCATCCTTACTACCTCTCTCGGTGATGTCGATACCATTTTATGTATGCTCTTAAACCTTTTCTCAAAATGATCCTCGGCATCTCAGGCACCAACTCCGCTGGAAAGGACAGCGTGGCCAGAATACTCAAGGATGCTGGTTTCGAGCAGTTTTCGCTCTCTGACGCTATCCGTGAGGAGGCGAAGGCGCGCGGTCTGCCGTCTGACCGTGATGTGCTAATCAAGTTGGGAAATGAGCTGCGTGAGAAGTTAGGTCCGGGCATCCTCGGCGAGCGCATCCTGGATCTGATCAAGAAAAAAAAGGTCGAGAAGGCATCTGTCATCAGCATCCGTAATCCCGCCGAAGCCAAGGCGCTCTCAAATCATGATGACTTCTTCCTTGTGTGGGTCGACGCCCCTCCACAGCTTAGATATGAGCGATCGCTGGCGCGACATCGTGATAAATCCGATTCGCTCTCGTATGATGATTTCATCGCGATGGAGAACCTTGAGAGAGACGCTGGTCCGTCCGGTCAGAGGCTTGACGTCCTAGAGGAGATGGCTAGATTCAAGATCGATAACACTGGATCAATCGAAGAGCTAAATGAGAAGGTGGATTCTTTGATCGAGTCGATCAGCCGATGAGTCTCTATCCTTTCTTTTCCTCCGTCAAGTGATTACATTTCTCATAATGCTTTTTCGGTTCTGCAATCTTACTTTTCCAGCATAAGAAAACTTATATATGGTTCCTAGGTCTGCCATTTCAATTGTCATCGTCGGTAGCTTGTCCCTGCCGGCGCTGGCTCGGGTCAAGAGGATGGATAGCGGATTGGAGTTCATTGCCAAGCCGCTTCTTATGCTCTTTGTGGAGGTTCCAGTCACGCCCATGTTTTCGGGCGATAGGAGGTGTCGATGATGGAGTCAGTCCAAAGTGCAGTAACTAAGAAATCTGGCACGGGTATTTCTGTCGTGCGCAGGTTCACCCAGAAGGGCAAGCCAGCTATCGACGCTGTCAAGTATGAGAAGCGCAATTCCCAGATCGTCGAGCCCGACGGGTCTGTGGTTTTCGAGATGAAGGATCTCGACATTCCATCATCTTGGTCTCAGCTGGCCACCGATATTGTGGTCTCGAAATATTTCAGGAAGGCGGGTGTTCCTGGAACTGGCCATGAGGTGAGTGTCAAGCAGGTCGTTTTCCGCATCGCGAATTCCATCCGGTCTTTCGGTGAGCACAGGGGCTATTTCTCTTCAAAGGAAGACGCAGACTCATTCGAAGAGGAGCTGTCTTACCTGCTTGTTAATCAGCATGGCGCTTTTAATTCCCCGGTCTGGTTCAATTGCGGCCTTTACCATCAGTACGGAATCAGCCGCCAGGGCGGGGGATGGTACTGGGATTTCGAGAAGCAGTCTATTTTCCAGACGTTGGATTCATACTCTCATCCGCAGTGCTCTGCTTGCTTCATCCAGTCTGTGGAAGATGACTTGATGAGGATCTTCGAGCTCGCGAAGAATGAGGCTTTCCTGTTCAAGTTCGGATCTGGCACAGGTTCTAACTTCTCTGCGATCCGCTCCAAGTACGAGAAGCTCTCGTCAGGCGGCACGTCGTCTGGTTTGATGGCTTTTCTTGAGGTGCTCGATCGCGCTGCTGGCAGCATGAAGTCTGGCGGCACGACTCGGCGCGCCGCGAAGATGGTCTGTCTTGACATGGACCATCCTGAGATACTTGATTTAGTGAATTGGAAGATGAAAGAGGAGCGGAAAGTCAAGGTGCTAATTGATGCAGGTTTCCCTTCTGATTTCAATGGAGAGGCCTATCACACTGTATCTGGCCAGAACGCTAACAATTCTGTCCGTCTGCCTGATGAGTTCATGAACGCTGTTCTAAATGGTGGCACTTGGGCCACGCGCTTTAGGACCACTAGCGAGATCCATAAGGTCTATGATGCTAGGTTCATGATGGATGAGATTTGCAAGGCTGCTTGGGCTTGCGCCGATCCTGGAGTGCAGTTCGACACTATAATCAATGATTGGCATACCTGCCCAAACTCAGACCGCATCAAGGCCTCAAACCCTTGCTCTGAGTACATGTTCCTTGATGACAGCGCCTGCAACTTAGCTTCTATCAACTTGATCAAGTACGCTGACGCTGAGGGGAATTTCGATGTCAGTGCTTTTCGTCATGCTTGCCGGGTCTTCTTCATCGCGCAGGAGATCTTGGTGGATTTCGCGTCATATCCTACTGAGTCCATTGCTCGTAACAGCCATATGTTTCGCCCTCTCGGTCTCGGTTTCGCTAATCTTGGCACTCTGCTGATGGTGAATGGCTTGCCTTACGACAGTGATATGGCACGTTCATGGGCAGGTGCTATCACTGCTATAATGACTGGCCATGCTTATTGTGTTTCTGCTGAGATGGCTGCTTCGCTCGGCCCGTTCGAGGGTTATGTCAAGAACAAGGAGCCGATGCTAAATGTGATGAACAAGCATCGCGATGCTGCTTACAAGCTGGACATCCGGCTTTGTCCAAAGGAGTTGATCTATGCCGCGCGAGAGGATTGGGATGAGGCTGTCAAGCTGGGTGAGCGCTTCGGCTACCGGAATGCGCAGTCGACTCTTCTCGCCCCCACTGGCACGGTTGGCTTGCTTATGGATTGCGACACAACTGGCGTCGAGCCGGATTTCTCTCTTGTCAAGTTTAAGAAGCTCGCTGGCGGTGGTTACTTCAAGATTGTCAACCAGTCTGTCGCGCGGGCGCTCAAGAAGCTGGGCTACAGCAAGTCTCAGGCCGAGGACATCATCGCTTACATGCTCGGCCGCGCGTCTCTTGACGGTGCTCCTTTCATTGATCCTGTGGCTTTGAAAGGGATTGGCTTCACGCAGGATCAGATAGACCTAGCTGAAGAGTTTGTCCGCAAGTCGAAGAGCCTTGATGACCACACGCCTCACGTCAATCCGTCGAGCCTCAAATCAAGGGGATTGTCTGATGATCAGATCAAGCAAGCCGTCATCTACATCGGGGGTGCCATGACTGTAGAGGGAGCTCCGCATCTCAAGCCTGAGCACCTCGAGGTCTTTGACTGCGCCAACCGTTGTGGTATAGGAACGCGATTCATTGAGCCTATGGGTCATATCAAGATGATGGCCGCTGTCCAGCCGTTCCTCTCGGGCGCTATCTCAAAGACTGTCAACATCCCTAATGAGTCGACTGTAAAGGATATCGAGAGCATATATGTCGAGGCCTGGAAGTTGGGCTTGAAGGCAGTGGCCTTGTATCGTGATGGATGCAAGTTGAGCCAGCCTTTGACTTCAGGCGGCGAGAAGAAGGAATCCAAGTCTGCTTCAAAAGAGTCTGCTGTCGGGTCGTCCTTGCCAAAGCATAAGGCTCTGCCTGCCAAGCGGACAGGCATCGTGCACGAAGGTATCATCGGAGGCCAGAAAGTCATCGTCAGGACCGGCGAGTTCTCTGACGGATCTCTTGGAGAGGTATCTATTGTGATGCACAAGCAGGGCGCTACTATGCACGCTTTGATGGATGCTCTATCTCAGGCGGTCACTATCGGCCTGCAGCACGGCGTCCCGTTCGAGAAGTTCGTCGACTCGTTGACTTTCACTCGCTTCGAGCCTGCCGGTATGACTGGTCATCCGAATGTCAAGACCTGCACTTCAGTCGTTGATTTCGTCTTTAGAGTGCTTGCGATGGAGTATCTGGGCCGTGAGGACTTGGCTCATGTGAAGCCGTCTGTCACAAGGAAGTCTCAGATCGGTGGGTTCTCAGCCGGCTTGACGATGCCTTCAGCCCATTCCTCGAATTGCGGCTGCGCTCCACAATCAAACTCTACAAAGGCTCAAAGGGCAGTCAATCCTGACGCCGGAACTCTCTCCTCGCATCTCGATGAGATGATGGGTGACGCTCCTGCATGCACTGAGTGTGGTCACATCACTGTCAGGTCAGGCTCGTGTTACAAGTGCTTGAACTGCGGCGCGAGCATGGGTTGCTCTTGAGACTGGACATTGGATATTCTCTTTTTGATCTATTGTGATAAGAGGATGCCTCAGCTTTTAGAACTCGAGGAATCCAATCGCCTTGTTCACGTCCTTTGATTCTATTACAAACAGCGTGTCCCTCCAGCAAGATAGGAACTCCACTATGTTGACTCCGTTCTCGGCGAATAATGAGGCGAGAAACGCCACGACTCCAGGGGTATGTTCTATCTCTGGTGATGATTTCAAAATGACCATAGCCAGGCCTTTCTTGCGTTTGAGCACTCCGTTTGCGAAAGCGTTCTGGAAGTGCTCAACGTACTTCTCCTGCATGATCACCGTGTAGCTCATAGACCCTTCTGCTACTAATATCGTGCCGTTCTCTTTCTTGGCCTTAACCTGTATCTCAGCAAGCTTCTCCGTGTTGATTCCCTTCGAGAGTATTATAACGGATATCCTGTTTCGTATCTCTATCTCTGACCCTCTCATAAGATCTTTTATTCTATCTTCAGCTGATGTTTCCTGTTTGAGTGTCTCTTTATAACGTCGGGCAGCTACAAGTATGGCCTCTTTGGAGCTGCTCTTCTCTAACCTCAATTCTCTTGATATAAGCCTCGCAAGCGCTGAATAATTGATAAGTCCTTTCTTTAGGCAGTGTTTCACATGAGGGTGTTCTTTGATGTACTCTACAGTTAGCTCCGCGGTGGATTTATCCATCTATCTTGACAAGCCGCACAGCCTTAAATAATTTACTATTATGTTCCATTTTAAACATTATTGTTTTTATATGTCAATTTTGAGACGTCAATAATAACTACTTTCCAGGTCTCTCTTATGGAAGTTCGCCGCCAAGACGGCGGATCGGAAGGTGGATAAGATGGACAGCACATTATCATTGAAGTTCCCAAAGGTTGGGCAGGAATTGAAGATTATAATCGAGTCTGGACACATTTATACCCATGAGTCGCCGTCTCTTGAGCATAAAGTCAGTGCGTCCTGGGGTTCGCTTCTTTCAGGTTATTTCAGCCTGTTCGGCGCCTCGGTCGAGAAATGGCTGTTCATAGATAATTATAATCCACAGTTCGAAGGCAGAACTCAGGTCCTTGACACTGTAGGCTATCTGGCTTCACTGTCCGGATGGGGGTTCGGTCCGGATGTGGTGTTCAATGAGGCTGACCTGGTGCCTCAAGCCAAGGAGGTCTTGGATTATCTTGAGAAGGAAGGATACGCTGGAAAGCATCCGAACGGCAAGACTGTGCTCTTCAAGGGCGGAGTGCTTCTTTATTCTCCAGAAGAGGACAGGTATATGTGTTCTTTGCTGGATGCCTGTCTCTATCTGGAGAAGCTCAAGAAGGCTGACTCTTGCATAACAGTCCTTGAGAGCCAATATTCCTCCCAGCAGAAAGGCACTTTGGCGATCCTAAAGAAACTGGACGCTGATACTGGGAGGATCTTCCCTTTCTTTTATTCTCTTCCGGCCTCAGAGGGGCATGTATCATCTCACTGCTCGAATGTCTTCGCTGGAGGGTCGGCCGTTGGTATAATCGAGCCTGCACTGGCCCTTCTTCAGGCGGTTGCCAGACTTTCTGGCAAAGTGTCCACGGATGGTATATCCGAGATTGAGGTGGCAGGATATGACCTTTAGTCGGATCGGGGTGCTAGGCGGGATGGGGCCGGAGGCTTCATCTGATTTCTATTCAAGAATGATCAGTTACTGCCAGAAAAGATATGGCGCTGTCCAGGATGCAGACTATCCTCCTATCCTGCTGTACTCATTGCCTATGGCGGGATTTGATGAATCCGGTATAGTCGATGCCGAAGAGGTCTTGAGCCAGCTGATTGGTGGAGTGAAACTCCTTTCGGATGCCGGGTGCGATTTCATTGTAATCCCTTGCAACACAGTGCATACATTCATCGCCGATCTCAGAGCATCATCATCTATCCCGATAATAAGCATCATTGAGGAGACTGTGAATCGTGTCCAATCCGCGGGGTTCAAGGAAGTTTGTCTTGTCGCGTCTGAGTCTACTCTGTCTTATGGTATGTATCAGGAGGCTCTGTGGGCTAAAGATATCTATTGCGCTGTCCCGCAGGTCTCACAGTATCCTCTGATCACCGACCTTATCAGGGGTGTGATGGGGGGCTCTGTCGATTCTCGTGTCAAATCAGCAGTCCTTGATGTCATTTGCCAGATGGTCGGATCTTCTACAAAGGCGGTTATCCTTGGTTGCACGGAGATACCTCTGGCTATCGGTCAGGAAGACATTCCTGTAGCAGTTTTTGACACTCTCCAGGTTCTTGCTGAAACTGCCGTGGATCTTTCTGTCTGCTGTCCCTATCCGGATCCCTGTCCGGTCAGGCACATGCTATATAAGTGCCTGAACTGCGGCGCTAGTCCTGGTTGTTCGTGATGAGTCTTAGAACTCCCTATCAAGGACATTGCGCTTTCGCTTTTATCTTCTTTTGCTCTTGAATTTGCCGAAGCCGGTTTGTTTCTTTGTCTTCTTCTCCCCGGTGATCTTATCTCTCGCGATTTTCGTGTGAACTGCCGATTCGAGGTCTTCGAAATAGCTGTTGAGCATCGAAGAGAACGTTCGCTTCCACATTTTGCGGTTCTCCATCTGCAGGCACATCTTGAAGAAGGGGAGTTTTTCTACTAATCCCTGTCTTTCAAGGCAATCTGCTTCCAGCCAGTCCTTCCACCATTTTATCTCGTATTCTGGCAGTTTATCCTTCTTGGATGTGGGCATTTGATCACCTCTTCATGTCGTATATGGTCACACCGGGTAGGCCTGCGAAATGGGGGTCGCCAGTGAGTAATCGGCATCCTAACTGTCTTTGTTTGCATAGGATCAGCGCGTCCATCATCCCGAAGTCTCGATGTTTCTCGCGGATCTCACGTTTTATCCTGGCTGCTTCGGTCCAATCTGCAAGTTCTATAGGGCAGAACGATGTGATGGCCATCATTATGTTCGATGCTCTTTCAAAATCATGTTTTTCTCTTGTTGCCCACTCCCATAACTCACCCATGCTGCATTCTGCTGTGTACACTCTGTTGTTGGTGTTCTCTATAGCTCTCTTGACTTGTTCTCCAGCCTCCGAACCCCTGAAATATTCGATCCATGCATGGGTATCTAGGATGTAGTCCATCAGAAATGCCTCTCTAAGTCTGATTCATCTCGAATGAACGGTTTAGAGCTTGGAAACTTGCCGAATCCGCTAGTTTTTCCTTTCTTGATTACCTCAATCTCGACTCGGTCGCCAATCTCTATCTCTAATCTGCTCGCTAGGATCTCGGGGAGTATGACTGCCTTTGATCCGCCCCATTTTCTCACTTCAGCTTCCATGATATCACCTTTCTGTGATATTATGATATTGTACTGTGATATTTAATCTTTTCGGAAATCCGGATGATGTTATTGCCATTTCTAATCCAAACGAATTTATACAGATACAGCAATCAGCCCGTTATGGTCAAACTCGCCATGATTATCGCCTTGGACGGCTTCCGTGATGAGGAGTACTTCGAGCCTAAGAAAGTTTTCCATGATGCTGGTTTCCAGATCGTTACTGCTGCGCTTAGCGCCAGGGCGTGCAAGGGCTCTAATGGCGCTAAAGTGGTCCCTGATGTTATTGTCGGCGATCTTGATGAGGAGGAGCTGGATGCTGTCGTGATCGTCGGTGGCCAGGGTTCTCCTTCGCTCTCTGAGTCGCAGTCAGTCTTGCATCTTCTTTCTGACACCCATGATAAGGGAAAGGTTACTGCTGCGATCTGCTACGGCGGCCTATCTCTTGCTCGCTCAGGCATAGTCAAGGGCAAGGCGATCTCCGCTTTCAAGGATTCATTCTCTGAGCCGATCTTCAAGCAGAACAATGTATCATTCGCGCCTGAGGGCGTGACTGTCTTGAAGGAATTGATGGTGGTCTCTGCTTCAGGCCCCGCCTATGCTAAGAAGTTCGGTGAAGCTATTAGGGATTTGCTGAAGGAGTAGATCTTGTATCCTTCGCTCGACATACTGTTTTCCGTATTCCTTCCGTCTGTATATGTTGTATTTCCCGCATCCAGTCATACTGCTTTCTGATTGACCGCTTTGATGTCCCTCAAGTCGAAGCTCCTTGCAATGGCCGCCGCTGTCGCGGTGTCATTCTCTCCTTATATCGGCAAGGAGGATCCTATCCCCCCTCCTGGCCGGCGGTGTTTCGAGCATTATGAATGTGTCGTTGACCGATTCAATGGGCCGAAGAGGGTTGCATCATTTCTAGGGAACTATGTCTCTTATAAGTCAGACCAGTGGTGCATCATGAGGGATCCTGTCTCTGGCTGGCCGTTCATCAATCCCGGGGAATGGCTGCAGAACCCTTTCCAGACGTTCCGCCAAGGCGCTGGTGACTGCGAGGATTACTCATATCTCGCCCAGGACATCCTCAAGAGGAATGGTTATGACTCAAGGATCATCGCTTATTTCACTTCAAAGCCTGGCCAGGGCCATGCTGTGTGCGTGGTCAAGGAGGATAAGGTTTACAGCTACGTCGACCAGTCCAGGTATTCCACCGGGTTCAAGTCTATAGGGGACCTGGTCGGCTCGCTCAATCCAGACTGGCAGATGATCTATGCGGTCCGCCGCGATCCTGGTTCTATCACTAATATGACTAAGGACTTGATGTATCTTAAGAAGGATGGCAAGGCTGTCCTGCCGGTGTTCTATTAAGTGATCGGTGAATCGGCCTATCTGGTTTAGCTCTTCCTGTTTCGCGCGTAGTTCAAGTCGCTCACTCTCACCTTGACCTTCCCGCTCGCTTGTCCTGGCATGAATCCGCCGATTAGGTATTTTTCTGAATCTAGGAGTGTGACTTTGTATCCTTCTATCTCGATTGATTCGCCGGTCTTCAGTCTGGCATCTTTCTCTTCTTTTGTGGATTCGATTATCATCGCAAGCGAAGCCGAGCCGTCCCTGGTGTTCATCACGCCTATGCGCAATCCGTAGATGGTTCCGACTGTCCCTTGGGATATCGTCAGATCAGTCTCTCCGACTGTTGTCGGAGACGCTATTGCATCCCTCTCAGATTGTTGATCGCATCCAGCTAGGATTATAGTCATTATCAGCACGAGTATGGTGTAGCACTTCATTTTCTCGACCTCTTTTTTGGTGTTCTTCCACTTTTCTTCTTTCTTATCCATCGGATTATCAGGACCAGTATCACTATCGCGGCTATCGCAGCGAAGGCGATGCCCATGATTATGAACAGGCCTACGAATCCCTTGAATGGCTTGAACTCTCCGATCTCATGCCCGGTATAATTGTACCCCATCGCTTTGCAGCAGTTCTCTTCCGCGCCTTCAGTGAATTTGATGAATTTGCATGTGCCTGTCTCTGTCGTCATGATCCCTGTATTTGTCGTCATGATCCCTGTATTGGGGTCAGGGTAGTATGCGGTCCAGCCTTTAGGGAGCCCGTACGCGATGTATTCGTCTCCTCCCCAGAATCCCGCGCACTCCTTGGTGTCGTGATTGATCGTGATGCCCCATGGTGCTGGCGCGGCTGATGTGCAATTGGCAAGTACTATCAATGTGAGCAGTGCTATGGTCGTATGTTTCATCTTTGTTCTTCAGGCGCGTGCCACTTCGATATGTGGTCGCATTTATGGTTATTTAATCCTTCTCGGTTTCAGATGCGCTCGGGTCCATCAGTCTCTTCAGGCCAGTTTGAACCCTTCGTTAACTTTATATCCTAGTTTGTTTGCTGTCTGTTGATGGAATTTGATCAGTTCTATCTTGTCGGCAAGGTGGCGCTTGCTTCATTCATCGTCTCAGCAGGCCATCTGAAGATACTGTTTCACTTCTACTTTCCAGAGTATGACATGGATTGGAAAAGCCTGGTAATAATCCCTCTCAAGACTTTTGTACCGGCTTCGATCATCGCAATCATGTCGCTTTTCTTGTTGGATTATATCGGGGGGGTCTGGCCGGGAATCATAGTGGCATCTATAATCGCAGTCTTTGTCGCCCAGCGCTTGTTTGTCAAGGCAGGGATGGAGCGTTCTGAGTCATTCAGACTCATTGTTCCATGGTACAGCGCCATGCTCCTGTTGTGGCTTGTTTTCTTGATCCTCAATGGTTATCTCAAGGTGGTCTCGAATGGTTAAGGGGAAGCGGCCTTCTCTCTATTCTAAGCCCGGTGAGGTCCCTGCTAACTTCTTGTGGAATCTTTGTATTGAGAGCACCGCGTAGTATACTGCAATAATCCCTACGGCCGCTGCTACAGTCTGGAATATGTTTTCTGAAAAAATATGGTTCTCTATGACTGACCGCAGAGAGACCAGCATCTGTCCAAATGATGCTAACGCGATGACTATCCCGCTCAATGCTACTGACTCAAGGAGGGTTTTCTCTCATGGGTTCACCGGGGTCGTTCTTTCGCAACTTTTTAATAATCCCCTTCTGGATCTTCTAATATGGTCAAGCGCAGGGCTCCGGTCTATCTATGGACTGGCAACGGCGCCGGCAAGACCACTTCTGCGCTGGGAGTCGCGCTCCGCGCCATCGGCCATGACAAGAAGGTCATCATCATCCAGTTCATGAAGGGGCGGCAGGACACTGTCGGCGAGTTCAAGGTGCGCCATCTGCTCGAGCCTTGGTATGAGATCCATCAGTTCGGAACTAGGCGGTTCGTCGATCTGGATAAGCCTTCAAAGAAGGACAAGGACTTGGCCCGGGAAGCCCTCGCCTTCGCCCGTGTCGCCGCGATGAGACGGCCGTTCATGTTGTTCCTTGATGAGATCAACTTGGCTGTTGCTTGCGGTCTTATCCCTCTCTCAGATGTCCTTGATCTTCTCGATGAGGTTCCTTCAAGGACAAATGTCTACTTGACTGGGAGGTATGCTCCAAAGAAGCTTATCCAGCGCGCTGATTACGCCACGCTGGTCTCGCCGATGAAGGGTCCGAGGTTGCCGAAGAAAGCTAGGTTGGGCATCGATTATTAGGGGGTCATCGCGTTTTTGGCGGAGTGCTTGTGTAGCTCTTCGGCCAAGGAGGGTAGTATCTTCCGAGCCATTCCGGCTCTTCAGGCACCAGCTCTTGCAGCAGCCTCTTATGCAGTCCGCTATCGAGATATGCTATCCGCTTCCAACAGAGTATCTCCATGTCGAGAAAGTTCAGCGGTTTGTTCTTTAGGTGCGTCCTTCCGTTTTCATCTGTGGTGGCGACGAGTTTCGATACGTCTTTGTGCAGGACCATCAGGAACTTGGTCCAGTTGTCATTGAATCGAAGGTATGGGAATAGCATATTCCATCCTTTCCCTTCCTCTTTTAGAAATCCATCAGTGGCCATAGTCCCTAGTGCGCGGTGGGTGCACACTAGTTCTTCCCTGGCGTAGTAGGCGCTCCGCGCGAGCCGTCCGGTCTTCTGGTCGATTGAAAGGCCCTCTCTCCCATCTTTCACAGGGTACCATTTCGAGACTCCGCATTCATGTTTTGGCGCGCATATGTTATAGGTGGCGTGCTGAGTGTCCCGGTCGGCTGATTTTCCGCGGTAGTGAGGGACTTCGAACATCACGAAATCGTATGTCCTGTCTGATGAGAATGATGGCACATTTGTGAGGCTGACCTTCCCTTCTTTCCTGCTCTTGCCTGAATAATCCACCACGATAAGTTTTTTCTCGAGGTTCGCATACATTATCTGCGCCCGTATGAGTGAGGTTATCGGCACGATCTGGTTGCCTTCCCTGTTGCCTGTGACTCGATATCCGACTATCGTATCTCCTACGTTTAGGTGGCCTCTGTACTTGCTGAGCTGCGCGTGAGGCAGGTTCTCTTCTGGTTTCCTCGATCCGTCTGGGTCGATCTCAGATAGTGGCTTGGTGAGCAGCACACCTCCTTTCTTGAAGAAGTTCCCGCGCGCGTCAGGTTCGTCTTCAGGGAATATGTGGGCGTCAGAGGGTATAACTAGCGACTGTCCTGGTCTGATCATCATCAGTCGGTCCATTATGATTGTGCTGTTTATCTCGCGTATTTTCTCAAACGGGACTGTCTTGTCGTATGTTGGGAATGAAGGGAATATTATGTGCCCTTGCCTGTCGAGCTCTCTCAGGACGTTTATGGGGTCTCTCTGGTATTGAGAAAGTGTCATCCCTGCGCTGGTCAGCGCGGGTATCAGCTTCGCTTTTGATCCGAGGTTTTTCAGTTGATTGAGTGCTTCTTCGAGTCCCATGCAGGCTGGAATCTGCTGGCGCTTAAAAACCCTATCTGGGGCTGGGGTCTCGTGCATTCTGGCTTGTGCCGGTGATTTCGACAGTCTTGTTCCCCCGCACCTCAAGCGTCTTGAACGGTTTTGTCACCCCTCCCGCCCCATCGAAGCTCAGTTCTCCTGATCCTCCGGTGTATGATTTCAGCGACCGGATATAGTCCTTCAACGAAGTGGGGTCTGTGGACTTGGTCTCCGTGATAGCCTTAGCTATGAGCATCACTGAGTCGTAGGCCGTGTCTGATCCGATATCTGGTTCTTTGCCGTATTCCTCTTTGTACTTCCGGGTGAACTCAGTTGTCGGTGTCAGCGAGCTCAGTATTATCGCTCCTTCTAGCGCTCCTTGAGATCCGGTTATCCGCTCTTCATCGGTCAGCACACTGTATATCGGCGCTTCTATTCCCATCTGGCGGAGCTGTCTTGCCGCGATCTGTTGGAATGCCAACTGGAGGTATACTGCATCCGGTTTCATCTCATCGATTCTCAATACCTGAGTTTTCCCTAGTTTTTATACACAACGCCGATTGCTTTGAGTAGTTGTT
>JBBSWF010000182.1:0-3091 GCA_038046365.1 Nanobdellota archaeon | reverse complement strand
AGACATCAGAAATAGATCATTTTGTCAAAAACCGAATTGTTCAAAGTTCTCTTTACTTATTTCCTGGCTTTGGGAAAAGAGGTAAAGAAAACACACACAAAGGGAATCCGGAATTCCGGGTTCCCTTCTATACACGATATAGAGATAGTTCTGTTGGATTCTTGTACATTCTGTCGGTTTGATCTATATGGATAGTCAGAGCCGCGCGGTTTATCTTCTTATCTGAAGACATCAACAATCAAAGAAAAAAGATGAGAAAAATAGAAAAATCCAATTATACTAAAGGACACAAATAATTGATCTGAATAGTTGTGTCCTTTATATATAGTGGCGGAAATGAATCACCAATTATTTGTGTCCGCCACTATAGATCCACAATCACTCTACATAGATCTTGACTGTCACTGGGTCGTACTTCCACTCGAGAGGGACCTTGCCAGTGCCCTTGTAGTACTTAGCGAGGGCGTTGATCTTGGCGTCAGTGAGCTGCATGCCGCGCTTTGCGGTCATGTCCTTCTTGTTCTCCTCAAGATGCTTGCGAATCGCCAAGGATCTTCGGATCAATGCCACCATGTCATCTGGGAGCTTCGGAGTGAGGTTCTTCTCAGCGATGATGGCGCCCATGCGCTTACCGACAGCCTGGCGCACATCCGGGACGCCATAGATGTCCCTTAGGGCGACACCGATCTGAGCCGCGTTCTTGCCTTCTTTGGCGAGCTTGACTACGATCATCTCGATCTCCTTCGGCTTATACCTGAGCCAAGCCTGCTTTGTCTGCGTCAAGGGCTTCTTGCTGCCTGAACGGCCCCTTCGACGGCTGTACCTTCGTGCCATGGGAATTGTTTAATCATCCTCGCCTGCGAGCTCGGGTGTTAAACGTTTCCCGGGCTTGGACAGAGGAGATTCCTCCTTGTGTTTTTTGTTTCGATTGTATAGGAGAAAGAGCTAACTCTCGTCTCCAGCATCGGAAAGCAACTCGGAAATGGCCTGATGCCAAAACCGGAACCGTCCGATCTCTCGAACTTAGATGGAGAGCCTGGACCCATTTAAAAAGGTTAGGGTCGGTTTTTTATCTGGTCTTTTGTTTGCCGGTCAGATGAAAGACGGGCTTGAGAAGGAGCTGGACAATGAACCGGGAAATAAGACCGATGATCCTGACACTTCTTCTTTGACTACTCAAGATATTGGGGGATTGATCTCTCTTGTCATGAAGAAAAGAGGATATCCCGACCCATCACAGCAGGACCTCGTCGCAATGGTGAGCGGAGCCACGGGGGCGACAAAACAGGAAGTCGAGGCGGTGGTGCAAGAATACAGATCGCAATATCCTATTATGAAAATGGATGGCGGGCTTGAAGCGACGCCAGCAAACGACGCTTTGACTAATCGGTGGTCTTTTGGAGTGGACTCTCCTGAACTCCTTCTAAAACCCCTGGATCTCATTGGAACCTCATTTAATTCCTGGCCGAAATCATACGCTTATATCTCAGCTATATCATTAGTGAGTGTTGGCGCAATCACAGGCGGCCTACTCGGAATCACAACAACAGGACTGATGGCTGCTGCTATAGGTATCACTAAAATCGCGGCTTATGTTCTATGGGCAAATGGTTGGACACTCCAACAAAGGATCCAAATAATCGACACGCGCACGGATATAGGATCAGATGAGAAAGATCGCCTATCCCGTGAAACCTTTTCGAAATGGCTAGGCCAGCTGGCTAATGACGCGACGCCCCAGATCGCCGATGAGATCTACGGATACACTAAGAATGAAGGAATACCACTAATCAACGCGGCAAGATATCTGAGTCGCGTCCACACAATCTCCCAATCCATACCGACAAACCCTCTGATCTATGAACATCACTCTCCTCAACCGGACGCCAACGGCATTGAATGGTGTGTGGACAAAAGCCTTGCAACAAGCATCGAAGCGACAAAAACATACCTCCACTATCTCCTGAACCGGAACATCCAGCGCGAGGTTGCGATAAAGATTCTTGATGACTGCGGGAAGCACATGACACACCATTATGACCAATGCGCGATCAAGTACCAGCTGAGGCAACGCATTACTTGGTTCGGCAAGCTGTATTTGGCAGATTCCGGCGATTTCAAGCCCGCGACGGCGATAGTCAATCGGGCGATCAAACTTTTAGGTCAGATCTATGGTCCGATTAAGGAATTGGGCTCTTCAAACAGCGCTTTAAAATAGGTTTTCCTTCTCAAATCGGCATCGGCACAGGGTTCAGAACATCCCATCGACAATTTTATATATGCATATGCATACACAGATTCTATGAGCACCAAGACCATAGCCATAATGGATGACGTCTACATGATGCTAAAATCTCTGCAGAAACCCAGGGAGAGCTTCTCAGAGGAGATAAGACGGCTTGTCAGCGACAGGGGGAAGATCAGCAGGTTCGCAGGAGCATGGAAAGACGTAGGCGACAAAGAAGCCAGCGAGATGAAATCAGCGATCAAGGTAGCGCGGGCTGGCACGATGGACTCCAGGAAGAGGAAGCTAGGATTATGAGACGGAGCCTTCTATGATCTGCCTGGACACGACGTATCTGATCGACTTGCTCCGCGGCGAGAAGGCGGCGTCGATGATATCTGAGAGACTGGACAACGAGCATGTGATATTCACGACAGAAGTGAACGTCTTTGAAGTCGTTTTAGGCATCTTCGCAAACAAGGACATCGACTCGGAGAAGGATCTATCAAAGGCGAAGGAACTCTTTCGAGTGCTAAAGATCCTGCCATTGGACCATGAATCCGCTATGGAAGCAGGAAGGATCGCAGGGCAGCTGATCAAGATGGGCAAACAGATAGACGATAATGACTGCATGACCGCAGCGATCGCGAAGACGAACGGGATAGACACGATACTGACCCGGAATGAAAGGCACTACAAGCTGGCCGGGTTGAACGTGATGACTTATTGAGCATGAGCCATATTCATCAGATACGTTCAAGCCAAGAAAATTCCTGAACGAATCGCAATGCACGCGATTGAATCACAGAAAATTCGGCGGTGTATCAAAGTGGGTTAACTTTTATGGAAAGGATGTTGACCACCCCT
>JBBSWF010000181.1:0-10379 GCA_038046365.1 Nanobdellota archaeon | reverse complement strand
CAGTATTCCCTGAACGAGCCCAGCCATCAGGCTGGCGAGTTCGGGAATACTGCTTCATCAGCATGAACTGGAAAGAAAAACCACTCTACGACCACGCAACAATCATCAATCTCATCGCCGCCACAACCACCACACAAGGACTCAAAGTCTATGCCCGACTCGACAAGAGAACATATCTCAAGGGAATTAAAATCAGCAAAGAAGAAATGGCAAAGGTAAACCTACAGCCCCACACATTTCATGGAGACTGGAATTACACCATCAAACCAAACTAAACCGGCATATTATTTTGCGGTAATCCCTTACTCCGACTATCCCGCCATAGTGCATCATCGCCGCTGCCTGGTGCATCGTGTGCGCGAGGTTCTGCGCGATTCTTTTCTCTCTCCACTCGCGCCGGATTGCCACTTGGTCGAAGTAGACGTCGTCAGGGTATCTCCTCTGAAGTTTGCGAGTTAGAGGATCGTTGTTTAGTGTCTCTTCCCATATAGAGCGCAAAGGATACGCCGCCAAAAATCCTACGACCTTCCCTAGGAGCTCAGCGCAGTAGAAGAACGGTGTTGATGAGATCCGCCTGCGATAGCACCATTCGTCGAGGTTTTGGTGTTTCACAAATCCGTTGTTGGGATAATCGTTGGGAGTGTGGCTTGATTGGGCGATTATCTCAATCACGCTTTTGGCGTCTGATGGTTTTGCGAGTCTTATGAGTGCCATTGGGTATCCTCTAGAATTTATGAGATGCTTACTTGAGGTGGTAGGTCTTGACGTGTTCCAGGTCGTGCTTGACCATCATCTCCACGAGTTCTTTGAATGTGACGTCGGGTTTCCAGCCTAGCTTCGCGCGAGCCTTCTCTGGGTTGGCTAAGAGAAGGTCCACTTCAGCAGGTCTCATGAATCTTGGATCCTGCTTGATGCAGGCTTGCCAGTCGCTAATGCCTGCTGCCTTAAACGCGGTCTCTAAGAACTCACGGACGCTGTGCGTCTCGCCGGTTCCGACCACATAGTCATCGGCCACGTCCTGTTGCAGCATCATCCACATGGCTTTCACGTAGTCGCCGGCGAATCCCCAGTCGCGTTTGGCTTCGAGGTTGCCAAGTGTTATGGAATCAGAGAGCCCGTGCTTGATCATCGCGACATTGTGCGTGATCTTGCGCGTCACGAACTCGAATCCGCGTCGAGGCGATTCGTGGTTGAATAGGATGCCTGAGCACGCGAATAGCTTGTAGCTTTCGCGGTGGTTCTGTGTTGTGTAATGCGCGTATGTCTTGGCAACCGCGTACGGAGATCTCGGATGGAACGGAGTGTTCTCGTCCTGCGGAGTCGCTCTGACTTTTCCGAACATCTCGCTAGATGATGCCTGGTAGAATCTGATGCTTGGGTCCACTAGCCGGATAGCCTCAAGCACGCGAGCAGCGCCTAATCCGGTCACGTCGCCAGTCGCGATGGGCTCGTCCCAAGATGCTTTGACAAAGCTCATCGCAGCGAGGTTGTATACTTCATGAGGCCTCTCTTTTTGCAGCACTCTGATAAGCGATGTCGTGTCAAGCAGGTCGCCTTCGACGAGCTCGACTTTGTGCTCGAAGTGCTTGATCCGTTCATTAGAGAGGGTGCTTGATCGCCGGACTAGCCCGGTTACCTGATATCCTTTGGATAGCAAGAGTTCTGCCAGATATGATCCATCCTGTCCTGTTATGCCTGTGATAAGTGCTTTCATGTGAGTGTTATTGCGGTGTTCCGCGATATATCGTTATCTCAATAGGATAGGCATTTCTCTTTTAAAGCTTGTGGATATTGTCGACGTGGGATGGTATGTGCTGGTAGGTTATCATCTTGTTTCGGCCACGCCTCTCAGAAGGGATTTCATCCATCCGGATTCTTTCGTTAAGCAAGTGATTTGACTGTTGCCAGTGCTTTAACTCTTGAGTTGAGCTGGTTTACGCTTCTTTCCTTCTGCAGTCGGATGCGTCCTTTAACTTCAGATAGAAATCTCTCTTTTGAAACATTAGATCCATCACGGAGATGATAGACTTCACCATGAGTTATTCCTTCTCGCTTGAAAAAATCCGCGTCTTTGGCTGATCTGTTGAAATTCTCTAATCCCCCGTTTAGGTCATCGCACCAATACCAGAGAACCACCCGTTCTTCTCCTTCACTATAGTGGTATTCTCCTAAAAAGCGGCCTGATTCTTTTATGAGGTAAGGCCAGAATCCATCAGCCATCCGATTAAATGAGTATTCCACAAACATGTGGTCATCCACTGGATGACCCAAGGCCCTGCTTAGATCGTACTGCCACCAACCAACACCGCCAGGGTGAAATTCAAGATAGAATTTTCCTCTTAAGGAATTCGTGATCTCTGTGTCAGGGCAGAATATTCTCGAGTAAGGGTAAATCCGTAAAACCTGATCAATATCTAAGCTGCTGGGACGTTCAATTATCCGCGCATACTCCCCACAAACAAGGAGGTAGCTGCTTATTATCCCGCTCCATTTGATTGTTGATTCGTAAGCTTCTTTGACGAAATCTGCCCTGATCTCATAAAACGGGTGAGCGCTCACTTGGTCATGGAACTTATGCAATGCCTGGATGAAGGGCGCACATGATTTGGCAATCGATTCATTTATTGTATTTAGAGAGCGCTTCTTCTCATCCCGCCCCCATATGTCGTCCGCTTCTGCACACCACTTAAACATACTTTCTCCGCTGCGGCAGTTAAGGCACGCGCGTTTGTCGTCATAATCCGCATCTTGCGCTATCGTGCCTTTTGCGACTAGATCGTCCAGTGTGTCGTTTAGCCTTGTTGTTGTTAGAGCCATTGATTTTCTGACTGGCCCCCACGCTCGATGTATGCGCAAGTAGTTTTTTGTTGCCATTGACAAATGGTAAAGATTCTCACAATAAAAAGATTCTCCCCCCCTAGGTACGTAACAATAGGTAAATTATTTAAACATGGATTGCCTTACTTCAAGATATGCTCCATGAGTCATTGAGGGAGATAGGTCTTACTGAAGGAGAGATAAGGGTTTATCTCGCCTTGCTTGAACTCGGCGATTCGGCGACCGGAGCGATCACAAAAAAAAGCAGGGTTTCCGGTTCAAAAGTGTATGAAGTGCTGGATCGTCTGAAAACCAAAGGATTGGCATCAGAGACAAACATTAATGGTTTAAGGCACTTTGAAGCCTGTAATCCAGCCCGAATAATAGACTATCTGCAAGAAAAAGAGGAAAAGGTCGATTCTGAGAAGCAAACCGCTCACAGAATAGTGCCAGAGCTTATGCTCCGGTGGAAATCGGCCAGAAAGAGCGAAGTTAGGGTATATTTGGGTTTCGAGGGTCTTAAAACCGCAAACGAGGATATAATAACGACCCTAAAAAAAGGAGAGGAATGGCTCAGTATGGGATTATCAGCCCAGCCAGAGGCGTGGGAACGATATTTCAACAAAAGACAAGAGATAAGAGCAAAAAAAGGCATAATCCAAAAACACCTTCTTAATGAGAGATACAGATCACTATACGATAAAAGAAAAAAACTCCCCCATACAGAGTTTAGATTTCTTCCCAAAGAACTCGAGATGCCGACAAGCACTGAAATATACAAGGAGAAGGTGATCATATTTGTCATGACCCCGGAGAGCCCGCTTGCGATAATGGTTGAGAGTCCAGAGGTCGCAACCAGCTTCAGGAAATATTTCCAAGTGATGTGGAAAAACAGCAGATCATACTAGGTTCTCTTGCATCGAGGGGTTTGCAAAAATCTATCGCAAACTTTATATTTAAGTTTAAACTTAAACATAGTATGACTATCAAGACAATCACTGTCACTGAGGACGCCTACAATGCGATCAAGAAGATGAAACTAGGCGATGAGAGCTTCAGCGACTTGTTCTTGCGCATCGGTGAGGGCAATCTGAAGATCAAGGACCTCATCGGCGCGCTCAAGCTCCCCCCGGATGCGCACGCCAATCTAAAGAGCAGCGTCCTCGCCAACCGTAAGGCTGCCCAGGAATCTCATGAGAGGAGGATGGGTCTTGCTCATTTTGGACACTAACGTCTTGATCGATGCGATTGACGGCTCGGCCAGGTCTAAGAGAGCTCTCGATGCCATCGGCGAAGAGCTGGCGGCGACGACTTCGATAACGATACATGAGCTGTTTTGCGCGGATATCCCTGAGAAGGAGAGGTTCATTCTCAATGGCCTGCTTGAGAGGATGAAGGTTTTCGATTACGATCTTGCGGCTGCTCAAGCGTCCTCACAGATCCAGCGGGAGCTCAAGAGGCAGGACCGGATGATAAATGTCTTCGATGTCCTCATCGCAGGTGTCTGCAAGGCCAATGACTTGAAGGTCCTCACATTCGACAAGGATTTCAGCAAGGTCAGGGGCTTGAAGTGCCAGATACTGGCCTAAGTAGAATGTTCAAGCGCGCTTCAAATCGTTCTCCACCATCATCTTGACTATCTTTTTGAACCCGACTGTCGGTTTCCATCCGATGGTATTGATCTTCGGACCAGCTATCATTTAGATGCGATGATTTTGAAGCCGTTAGAGACATTCCCAGACGGCGTGGTGAATTCAGTCTCTTTCCAGGATACTATCTTAAAATGTGGTTCTATCAGACTTCTTAGCTCTTCTTCAGTGTAGTGATGGCAGCGATATAGCTCTTTGCCGCCGATATCATGCGAATCCGTCACGATGAATGTGCCCTTCTCTTTTGTGATCGGGAAGTGCTCTTCATATCGTCTGCGGTATTTTTCGTTGTTCCAGGTCTGCCCGAAATCACTTATGTATAATACCCCACCATCGCGGAGTATGCGGTAGGCCTCTTTAAGGACTTGTGTTCGGGCTTGAGGATCCACGATGGTCACCATGAATGCCACCATGACGCCTGCATCGAATGATCTGTCTGGATATGGAAGATTGGTCGCGTTTCCTACATCGAATCTGAGCTTCGATTCTAGCGCGGATATCTCTTTGGCGTGCTGTCTTGCGCACGCGATCTCATTCTCATTGATGTCAAAACCGACCACGGAATATCCTTGGTCATATAATTCAAAAGATATCCTGCCCCATGCGCAACCGAAATCAACGACTCTCGAATTGACCGGGACGTCATCATAGAACTCATTGGCTAGGGGGACTACCGCAGGGGTGGTTTTTGCTTTGAATCGTCTCCAGTTGTCCAAGTTATCCATGATGCCAGGAGGCATGTTCTGTTTAAATTATTTAACTCAAGTTATAGGGTTTATTGATTGAGATTTATCCCAAGCCAGGTCAGTAGGGGGTAGTCCCGGATATAGTGCGTCTGCTGCCTCGATCAGCGAAGCTATCTTTTTGAACCGGAAGTTCTAGGCTGCATATAAGCGGATCGTGTCAGCTACGGAGAGTTGCAGTCAGGTATATCCCTGTCCTGTTAGTCAATCCCGCTTCTCTGAGAGCCGGTTCGTATCTGCCAAGGAACCCGGAATGGTTCTCCAGGGTCATGGGGTTCTCGCTCGGCACAAGCACCTTGAGCCGCGCATACCCTTCATCAGATAGGGTGTCCATCACGTCCTGGATCAGGTAGGCTCGCGGATCCATCCTTAGGAGATGGGATAGCCGCGCGAAATATTCTCCGTCTCCGGGTTTTGTGGGTTTTTGCCCTTGCACGCCAAGCCCTATCGCTTCCCTGTTGGTCTTGTCAAGGAATATGCCGAATTTGGCGACGTATCCATAGTACGTCCCGTACGGGCGGCAGTTGGTCACAAGCAATGAAGTGACCCCAAAACAATGGTCAGAGACGTCAGAGACGCAATATGCCGATTCGAGGTCGTTGCCAAGTATCGATCGGCCATGCCGCGCGACAAATCCCGCTCTCTCGATCAATGTCTCATGGATTATCCGGGAGTTGTCCTGGATTTTCTCGAGCGTGGGATCGAGACGGTCAGCGGATATCCCGTGCAACAGGAAATGCGGGTAGCAGGATACCAGACTCTCGTTGAATCTGTCGCCAAAATCAGCCATCGATCCAGCTATCTTCCGCGCGAATCCAGCGGCGGTGGTCCCGTCGTGCAGATTATGGAATGCCCGGTCGAATAGCTTCATCGCGAGTTCGATAGTGTAATCAAAGCATAATCCGTGCCGATCGTCCAGCCGAAGCTTCAAGTTGCATAGGTATGAATTCATCCTGTTCCGGTTGAAGGAGGTCGGGTCTGACAGGCATCGTTCAAGTTCTGCGGTGAATCCGTCCAAGTCTGGGATTTTGGCCATGTTGGTCCTGGATGATGGTGGTAGTGCGGATCTGGTCGGAAGTTCGCTTGCACGATTACCGGGTTTTCAAATCGTTCTCCACCATCATCTTGACTATCTTTTTGAACCCGACTGTCGGTTTCCATCCAATGGAATTGATCTTTGAGGGGTTGGCCTGCATCAGGTCGGCGTCGGATCCTCTCATGAATCGCTCGTCCTGTCTGACGTATTTAGACCAGTCTTTTATCCCGGCCACAGAGAACGCCTCTGCCACGAACTCTCGCACAGTATGTCTCTCGCCGGTCCCGATTACATAATCATCAGCTGTCTTCTGCTGCAGTGTCATCCAGTATGCCGCGACAAAATCCCCTGCGTATCCCCAGTCGCGAGTCGCGTCCAGGTTGCCAAGGACCAATTCTTTTGATTTCCCGGTCTTTATCGCTGCAACGCCCTGGCTTATCTTGCGTGTCACAAACGCAGGCACGCGAAGCGGCGATTCATGGTTGTATAGTATCCCGTTCACGACAAAGAGTCCGTGAGAACTCCGGTAATATCTCGCCATCGCGTGCGCATAGGCTTTCGAGATCGCGTATGGGTTCGGAGGATCAAAAGGTGTTGTCTCATCCTGCGGCACGACTGAGGGTTTTCCAAATGATTGGCACGTCCCTGCCTGGAACATTCTGCATTTTGGCGTGTGTTTTCTCATCGCTTCCATCAGTAGCACTGGAGCCACGCCGTTGACAAGATGCGATCCTGCAGGATCCTTGGTATAGATAGCGTAATCAGACACAGCCGCCAGGCTGTATATCTCGTCAGGCAAAACCCGCTCAACAGTCGATTCCACTTCTTTCCTATTAGTGATGTCACACTCGATCAGCCGCACGCGAGGAGGCACTTCCCAGTTAGGGTTCGCAGTCCCGCCTTGTCTCACTAGCCCGTAGACTTCGTATCCTTTGGAGAGAAGAAAAGAAGTCAGGTAGGTGCCGTCCATTCCTGTGATGCCAGTTATTAGAGCTTTCATGTGAAGATGCCTGATGTGGATTTTGTTTCCTGCGTCAATTGCTGCTACCGATCTCTCTCTGATAATATTCCACGGTCTTTCTCAGCCCTTCCGCCATCGGCGTCGCCGCTTTCCATCCCAGATAGGTCTGCGCGCGTGCTGTGTCGCACACGACGTGTGTCGGTCCGCTGACTTGCTTTCCGAGGTCCACGACCGGAGCCCCAGTCAGTCTGCTTATCTCGCTGCATATCGTCCCTACGCTAGTCCCCACGCCCGATGCTATGTTGACAACGCCGTTGTAGGATGTGTCAAGCGCCTTCATGAACGCGTCGCAGGCGTCTTTGACGTAGATGAAGTCGCGAACAGGCGTCTTGTTCCATACTTCGATCTTCTTCTCAAGTATCGCCTGTCTCATTATCTGAGGCAATAGATTGGGGAACTTCTCAGGCCTCCATTCCTGATACGGCCCGTAGACATTCGACAGCCGGAATGTGAGTATGGGCAGGTTGTACGGTTTCGCTCGGAAGTGTTGGCACAGTTCTTCGCATAATCCTTTGGACAGTGAGTAATGGTTATGGTGGTAATCTAGCGCTGTCGAATCCTCGCACAGAGGCATCTGTGCAGTCTCCGCATAAACGACGATGGAGGACGGGAACACTATCTTCTCGACCCCTCCAAGAGAGGCCAGTTTGGAGAACAGCGCCTGCGTCGCGTCCACGTTGGCCCTCATGGTCTCGCCAAGGTCAGCGCACAGCCGATGATTGGTCAAGGCAGCCAGGTGCAGCACATGCGTGGGCTTGAACCCGTCTAAGAAAGCCCAATCAGTGGTCCGCAGGTCCGCCTTCTCCCATGACACATCCACCGCAGGCTTCACTAGGTCCACTGCCAGCACTAAGAGGTTCTTCTTTCCCAGGGTTCCTTCTTTCTGAAGTTTCATCAGCAGGTTGGTCCCTATGAATCCCGACGCTCCGGTGATCAGTATTCTTCTCTCCATCGACCATATGAACCCCGGCCTGTTTTAAAAGGTTTAGGCCGAAAATTCGAGAAATCACCGAAAGTCTACTTTATTTTCGTGTGCGGTCTCTTCCTCATCCGGTTCTTCCCGGCCATCAGGTGCACTTCATGCACTCCTGCCACTTTCCCGAACCGGTCAATGAGTTCCTGGACTTGGTTTGGACTGCGCACTTGCAGTCCGAGCATGATCCGTATCTTCTCTTTGGTGGGCTTGCTGACGATAGATGAGACGTTCAACCGCAATCCAGACACTATATTGAGCAACTCCGCTAAAAGCCCTATCCTGTCGACCACCACAAGATCGAATTTCAGATCAACTAGAGCTACTTCAGGCATCACAAAGTGTGCCTCGATCATCTTGCTGCGATCAAGCGTCGCCAGGTTCAGGCATCCTGTCTTGTGTATCGTCACTTTGTGGTCTTTCATGATGAATCCTTTGATCTCGTCGCCGATCTGTGGCGAGCAGCATTTGGCGTAGTGAAGATCTCCTGGCTTGACGTTGTGGATCATGACTTTTGACAATATCGACGTCTCTGATATGTGTTCGTCTTTCTTTAATTTGGGGTCTGGCATGTCAAGCCCGGCTATTCCAAGCGCGGTCCTTATCTTTTGCCTGGCTCCAGTCATCTTGACGAAGTTGAGCCATTGCCGGTTTGGGCATGCTGCCTGCTGGGTCACGATCTCGATGACGTCTCCTGATGCCAGTCTAGCATCAAGTGGCACGATCTTCCCGTTCACTTTTGCCCCCTTGGCGTGAGCCCCGATTGAAGTGTGCACTTGGTAGGCGAAATCTATTGTCGTGGCCCCTTCAGGAAGTATGATCGGGTCGCCTTTTGGAGTGAATGTGATTATCTCATCCTTGAACAAGTCGACCTTGAGATCCTCGATGAAATCGCGTGCGTTCTGCGACTCGCGCTTCCATGTCAATATTTGTTTTAGCCAGTTTATCTTCTGCTCGAACATCTTGTCTCGGTCAGTTCCTTTGTAGCGCCAGTGCGCGGCCACGCCTTCTTCGGCGATGTAGTGCATGTCGAGAGTGCGGATCTGTATCTCCACAGGCATGCCTTCGTCGTTCATGACTTCTGTGTGGATGGACTGGTACATGTTGGCTTTCGGATTCGTGATGTAATCATCGAACTTGCCAGGGATAGGTTTCCATGTGGAGTTGACTATTCCAAGGATCTTGTAGCAGTTTTCAAGCGAGGTTGTTATGACTCGCACTGCGATGAGATCCGTGACTTCTTCGAATTTCAGGTTCTTCCTCTGCATTTTTTTCCAGATGCTGTAGAAGTGTTTTGCCCGCCCAAAGATTCGCGCCGGCACTTTCTGTTCTTTTAACAGTCTCTCGAGCCTCTCAAGGAACGCCTGGACGTCTCGCTCCCTCTCTTCTTTCTTCTTACCCATGCGCCTCTTCAGTTCCTGGTAGGTCTCTGGCTGTAATATGTGGAAAGAGAGATCTTCAAGCTCAGCTTTGATCTTGTTGATGCCTAGCTTGTACGCGATCGGCGCGTAGATGTCCATAGTCTCTTGCGCGATCCTCCTCTGCGTCTCAGGCGGCGCGCTCTTTATTGTCTTCATGTTGTGCAGGCGGTCAGCCAGCTTGATGAGTATGACGCGTATGTCTTTCGCCGTCGCAAGTATCACTTTTCGGATGTACGCTGCCCGGTCTTCGTCCTTGTCGATTCTCAAGTCGGTCTTCTTCGTGGTGGCTTCGACTAGCTCCTTGACTTCTTCTCCGAACTCTCGCCCGAGGGTCTCTGGTTTGACGTTCGCGTGGCTGATCGTCGCGTGGAGAAGGCCGGCGGCGACTGTGGCTGAGTCGAGTTTGAGTTCGCACAGAGTCTTGGCTACTTCGCATGCGTGCTCAAACCGCGTCTCCCCAGAGTCTCTCGCCTGCCCAGCGTGGACATGCTTCGCGAAGAGATAAGCCTTCTCGATAAGAGGCATGTTCGCCCGAGGATTGCCTTGCAGCACGATCGCTTTGAGCTCAGAGTATTCCATCGTCACTGGATTAAGTATACCCTTCTTTTAAATCTTCGGAGTGATTAAAAGAAATTCTCTTCTCTCGGATCTTTTATGAATTGAATTTTCGGCGGTGTCCCAAATTGGGTTAGGATTTGACCACCTCTTGTGCGGATGTT
>JBBSWF010000180.1:0-12365 GCA_038046365.1 Nanobdellota archaeon | reverse complement strand
CCGCAGAAGAACCGCATACTTCAACCACGACAACTAGTTTCCGCGCAAAGCCAATCCGGACACCAACCTATTAATACAGCTTCTTAGATTCTTTTTATCATGCACGAAGAGAGACTGGAATTCTTGAACGGACAAAAGGAGACCATAATCGCTGTGCTCCACTCTCCATCCAGCCCTTGCGGCAAAGCCGTGATCGTATGCCACGGCTTGGGAGGAGACAAGGACAAGTGCTGGATAAAGGATATGTGCAACTCGCTAGCGAGCGATGGGATCGCTGGGGTGCGGATCGATTTCTCAGGCAATGGGGAGAGCGGAGGGCGATTCGAAGATATGACTTACGGCAAGCTAGCAAGTGAACTCAAATCACTAATCGACCTACTCACAAAGAAAGGATACAACTCATTAGGTCTTGTAGGACATAGCATGGGCGGAGCTATCGTCATAATAGCAGGGGTTGCAGACAACCGAGTCAAGGCGGTCGTCAACATCTCCGGAGTCGCTTATCCGGCCTTAGAAGAGCACGTCGTGTTTGTCAGGAAGCACTTCGAAACAGCATTCGAAAAACCGAAACCATCAGATCGATTCATAGCAGAGCTCCAGAACGTCGATGTGCTTGAGGCAGCGAAGAATCTGCATGCGCCATTACTGACTATTCACGGAGACGCAGACCAGGTCGTGCCGCTAAATGAAGGCGAAGCGATAAACGAAGCAGCCAACGAGCCCAAGAAGATGGTCATCCTATTTGGATGCGGACATCGCCTGTCACAGGACCAGGAAATGGCCTGCGAATGCATAGAACTGAGCAAAGAATGGATGCAGAAGCATCTGTGAGCCATCTATCCCTGCTTCACGGGCCTAATGTCTTGCTTCTCATAAAAACGTAGTTGTCGATCAATTTGACCGCCTTTGGGAAATACTCTCTCACATCCTTCTCAGACAAGAAATCAATAGTGTCGAGATCACAGATCTGGAAGGCTTCGGCCAAAATGTAACCTTCTGGTGGTTCTCTGTCAAAATCCGGTTTGAGTACGTGAACACCACCATCCCACCAGAGACGAGATCGGATCGCATCTGACTGGAGGAGACCGTAATTTACAATATCTTCGAGTGGAGAGTCGTTTATCACTCCGATCGGAAAACGCTCGATATGACGCTTGCAGACCATCACGTTAGGGGGAATGATCCCTTTATCGTGGTCCGGCAACCGGAAATCCGGCCCTTTCCTGCCAAGATAGTACAACTTGGCGAAATTCCCCTCTATCTTGCGTCCGCACTCGCCGCAGGCATACTGAACGAGGAGAGGGATCTTCTTTCGAGGCATTGTACACCGGTCATAATCAGATTGATTCAGACTGGATATCTTCTAGAATTTGATAAAGATGAGCTAGATATGGACTGGCCGATAAATCCGACTTCGGCCTTGATAGTCCTCGTCGGATAACCGGCCAGTCCTCGTTCGCTTCGCTCACGATGGACTGACCGGGATTTGAACCCGACAAATCCAACTTCGCCTTCCGGCTCGTCGGAAAGCCGGGTTCAAATCCGCAATCCCACAAAATCAAGGCCTTTGGCCTCAACCTTCTGGACTGGCCGGGATTTGAACCCGGGGCCTCTCCCGTGCGAGGGGAGCATTCTACCACTGAACTACCAGCCCGATTAGGCGAGAAGAACCGCATATGGTTTAAAAGGCTTTGCCGGGGTGATACTCCATATATTGTTACCACCATACAGTAACTATTTAAATGCACAAAATTTTGGATGAACATCATGGAAAGCCTAGAAGAGATGATAAGCGACGCAGTGTGCTGGATGAACGAGAACTTCGGCAAAGGCCTCGTTGTGGCGGTGTCAGTAGCCACATTGTACTGCGGATACCAATCCCACGAAGCGAAGAGGCGCGAATCGCTACCTGCCGCACAATCATACCAATCAACGAACCGGTGCGACTCTGAGGATTCGATCGCTAAGAGAGTTTACTCCTCAAAAGCGGCCTGCTCTCAACTGACAGGCACCCAGAAGAGCGAGTGAACTGGTTTGAATCCAATCAATCAATCCTCTCAAAGACCGCCTTGTGCAGGATTACACGGAATCTACAATAATCCTTCCAATTGCCCTTAAACCCCTCCAAGAACTTGACGAGCTTGGCAAGGTTTCTCCTGGTGATCCACTCGTGCGCTTCATGTTCGTGCTGTTCGTCCACTATCCTCGGGCGAGACTGGTCCACATCGATGACAAAACAATGCGTACGAAACTGCTTGTCTAGCCCGGTCCACGACAGACGATAGTCTATCCTGAGCGAGTACCTTGCTTTCTTGACGGTGATGCCTGTCTCTTCTTTGACCTCACGGACGAGGGCATCGATTGGCGATTCACCAACCTCGACGCCACCGGTCGGAAAACGTATGACTCCCTCAGGATAGTAAGATCTCCTAACAACCATCATCTCGCCGGCTGGATTGCGAAGGATGTACGCGACCTCATCATCGCGATCCTTGAGCCAATCAGCGGTCCCGGATTTTCCAAAATCTACCGCGATAAAAAAAGAGGATTCTGGTTTTGAAGAGATCTTCAGGGCCATAAAATCAATCCTACCTGGATCACATTAAAAGAATATCTGAACGAACACTCCTCTAATGGACCGGGCGGGATTTGAACCCGCAGCCTCTCCCATGCCAAGGGAGCACGATACCAGGTTTCGCCACCGGCCCTCGTTATATTCGAGAAAAACCAAGACCGTTTAAAAACCCTTCTATGGAAAAAGAAGGATGGTCCTACCCACAATGTTCCCCAACATTCCCCCAATATAGTGAAAAGGACCCCCTTGGTCTTTTGCGTTAGCGGTTTTCCCCAAGAGGTCATTTATATATTTTTCTTTCACTGTTTTTGGGTCAATCGAGGTTGGAAAATCTCCAAAACACGTTATACTGGTCTATGCCAAAACATTTTAATGATGAAAATCCTGGAGGACAACTGGTGAGTGGAGAATTGACAGGAGATGAACAAAATGGCCAGACCGACCAGCGCGCAAGACCGCGGAAGCGCGGGTACGACTTCTCCCACTCTGAAGGTTAGCCCGAAAAAGAGAGCTTCCTGCCTCAGAATCAATCTCTACACAACCCCGACCTGCCCTTATAGTCGGATGGCCAAGGCATGGCTCGACCAGAACAAAGTGTCCTATCATGAATACGACGTCACCATCGATGAGACGGCGAAAAAACGCATCATCGCCAAGAGCGGACGGCAGAGCGTGCCTCAGATAGAGATAGGCAACGTCGTGATAGTCGGGTTCGACAGAGAGTCCATCGAGAAGAGATTGGGCAAGAAGATTGAATAATCAGACCTACCCCCTACCTATATCCTCCTGAACCATAAGCCAGATAAACACTGCTTGAGCCCCAGCCCCCATGGAAAAAACAGTATATGAAAAATCACTCGACCTACACAAAGCGCATAAGGGCAAAGTAGCCATTATCTCCAAAGTCCCGATAAAGACCAAGGAAGACCTCACTTTAGCATATACCCCTGGCGTGGCAGAGCCATGCAGGGCGATAAACAAAGATCCATCCCTTGTCTATGAATACACACACAAAGGCAACACCGTTGCTGTGGTCAGCGACGGGACGGCTGTCCTCGGATTGGGGGATATCGGGCCTGCAGCTGCGATGCCTGTGATGGAAGGCAAGTGCGTGCTGTTCAAAGCGTTCGCAGGAATAGACGCATGGCCGATATGCATCGACACAAAGAAGCCGGATGAGATAGTGATGATTGTCAAGGCGCTAGCACCAACATTTGGGGCGGTGAATCTAGAAGACATCAGCGCGCCAAGATGCTTTGAGATAGAAGAGAGACTGCAGGACATAGGGATACCTGTGATGCACGACGATCAGCATGGGACGATGATAGTCATCAACGCCGCGCTACGAAACGCGCTGCCTCTTGTAGGCAAGAAGTTAGGGGACGTCAAAGTAGTGGTCTCTGGAGCCGGCGCAGCAGGAGTGGCTGTTGCCAAGCTACTTGCAGGTGCTGGACCATACAAAGGAGTAGTGAAGGAGACTGCCAAAGACGTCATACTATGCGATACAAAAGGATCAATCTACACAGGACGAAAGGAACACATGAATCCATCAAAAGAAGAACTGGCGAGCTTCACAAACAAGAATCGCACGGCAGGGACACTCTCTGACGTCTTGAAAGGCGCGGACATCTTCATCGGACTATCCGGGCCGGGGATCATGACCGCAGAGATGGTCAAGACCATGGCACCAAAAGCGATAGTATTCGCCATGGCAAACCCAGTGCCAGAGATAATGCCTGACGAGGCCAAGAAAGGCGGAGCAGCCATAGTCGGGACAGGGAGGAGCGACTTCCCCAACCAGATCAATAACGTGCTTGGCTACCCCGGGATATTCCGCGGCGCTCTTGACGCAAGGGCTAAACGGATCACTCCGTCGATGAAACTCGCTGCGATAGAAGCGCTGGCATCGTGCGTGAAGAACCCGACACCAGAATGCGTGATCCCAAGCCCGCTCGAGCCTGGAGTGGCGCAGAAAGTGGCGGAAGCGGTGAAGGTGGCTGCATTGAAAGATAAGGCAGCGATGTGAGACGGGTCCGCCAATTTTATAAAATGCCAGGAAACCTCCACGGTATGAAAAACTTTTATGCAGTATCGCTGAAAGACAAGATAAGAGAATCCCTTGTCGAGCAACGCAACACCCTCTGTCACGAAGTGATCAAATCACATCCAGAACACTCCAAATCGATCCTCACCCTCGAAAAAGAAGGACCTAGAGTAATGATGCTTCTTGCGCCAGCCGCAGCAGACCAGGTCTGGAACTTCTTCCTCGAAAACGCATTGGGCGTCATCACCACTGAATCAAAAGAGCAATACAATCCATTGAGAGAGAGAGATTCGAGCGCGGCGAGCTAGGGGGCGAATTCGATGACCGGATCATAAGATCCTTCATAACGACGCATTCCCGAGAATATTACCAAAGTGTCCAGACCATCTTGATAGGAAAGCTCACGGCAGATGCGTTGGACCTATCCGGTCTGACCTCAGAAGAATGCGTGATAAAACTCCTGCCTACCTGCCAAGAACACACCCCATTATTGGAGCGGGCGTATGAGCAGCTCAACAACTCACAAGACCGTATCAAGAAGGACCCATCGTACCACAGAGCAGAAAGGGCTGATATGATCGTCGATAAGTTGGCTGAGATGGCTTCTGGTGCTCCAAACATATCGCCATTCGACCAAGAGACCCAATACCAGACAGTGCGATCAATATTCAAAGACCATATCCACTACCTCATGTGTGGGCATGAACGGAGGAAATTCAAAGCAGGAGACATAATCTACGGGCTCGATCGCTCAGAGGGGTCAGGCCCTGATTGCACTGGCCTTAAGGTCGCCCGTTTCTTCGCGGAGGTCGAATGCAGATACATCGAACGAGTATATGGCAAGGAGATCGGCCTGGTATACCGTGATAGAAAGAAAAAATGAAAATCTGACGAGTCGATTGATATAATCACTTCTTCATCGCGATCTCTTCCTTTATCTCATTTAGGAAGACATCTATCTTCTTGGTGCCGTGGACCACGTTGTCGCGGGTGCGGATGTTGACTGTGCTGTCTGCCGCTTCCTTCTCGCCGACGACAAGGATGTAGTTTATCTGAGCGAGCTGAGCGTCACGGATCTTCTTGTTGAGAGTCTCATTACCGCAGTTGAGCTCAGCGCGGATACCGGCGTCCTTGAACTTCTTGTGGACCTCTTTGGCGTACTCTTCAGTCTTCTCGCTGACCGAGAGTATGCGGACCTGCTCGGGCGATAGCCACAACGGGAACTTGCCAGCGAAGTGCTCGATCAGGAATCCAACGAAACGCTCGTGCGTGCCCAGCGGCGCGCGGTGGATGCAGACCGGGGTATGTTCTTTGCCATCTTCACCCATGTAAGTGAGGCCGAATTTTGTCGGCATGAACAGATCCAGCTGGCAGGTGCTAGCGGAGAACTTGCGGCCGATAGCGCTCTTGATCTCGAAATCCATCTTCGGGCCGTAGAACGCGGCTCCGCCTTGAGTGACTGTGAACGGGATCCCGCTCTTCTCCATCGCTGCCCGGGTGAGCTCCTCAGCCTCTTTCCACATCTTCTCATCGCCGTGATACTTCGTGTCGCTCGGGTCTCTTAGTGCCAATGTCATGCTGTACTCCTTTATGCCAAGCGCTTTGTAGTAATACTCATGGAGACGCAAGACCTGGACGAATTCTTCGACAGCCTGCTCTTTGGTGCAGTAGATGTGAGCATCGTTCATCTGCATGCCCCGGACTCTCATCAATCCGAAGCAGGCGCCGGATTGCTCATACCTGTGGCACCAGCCATACTCAGCGACCCTCAAAGGAAGTTCGCGATAGCTCTTCGGCCTTGCCTTGAAGATCATATGATGGAACGGGCAGTTCATCGGCTTGATGTAATAATTCTCGTTCTCCATCTTCATCGGAGGGAACATGCTCGCGGTATAATGCGGGAGGTGCTCGCTCGTGTAGAACAGCGTCTCCTTGGTGACTATCGGAGTCGTGACCCTGACATAGCCCCACTCTTCCTCAGTCTCCTTGGCCCACCGCTCAAGCTCCTCTTTGATCATGTTGCCCTTAGGCAGCCAAAGGATGAGACCGGGACCAATCTCCTCGCAAGTGGCATAAAGATCTAACTCCTGCCCTAACTTGCGATGATCCCTCTTCTCTATCTCCTCGAGAAGCTTGAGGTGCGCCTCCAGCTCTTTGTCGGACGGAAACGCCAATCCGTAGATCCTCGTCAGCTGAGCGTTCTTCTGATCGCCGCGCCAATAGGCTCCGGCGACTTGAGTGAGCTTGATGGCCTTGACGATGCCAGTGGACGGCACGTGAGGACCGCGGCAGAGATCTACAAACTTGTCACCGATCCAGTAAGCAGACAGCTTGCCGCCCTTGGTCGTGAACTCTGTGGCCATCTCGATCTTGTACTTATTGTCCTTGAAGATCTTCTTGACCTCATCGAGCGATAGTTCGACTCTCTTACAAGGAAGGTCAGCCTTGATGATCTCCTTCATCTTGGCCTCGATCTTCGCGAAATCTTCCGGCGTGATATTCAAGTCGCCGAAGTCATAATAGAATCCCTCTTCGACAGCAGGGCCGATGGTGTTCTTGGCCTTCGGGAACAATTCCTGGATCGCGTAAGCGAAGATGTGGGCAGCGGAGTGCCTGAATATATCCTTGCCTTCAGGGTCCTTGAATGTGATGAGGCGGATCGAGCAGTCTTTCTCGATCTTGAAGCTGACATCGACCAACTCATCGCCAACTTTCGCGGCAAGAGTGTCTTTCGCGAGCCGTGGACCTATCGACTTCGCGATGTCAAGAGGCGTGACGCCTGCATCGAACTGCTTCTTCGAGCCGTCCGGAAATGTGATGTTCAACTTCGCCATAGCGACGAGTGATTGGGGGTGGTTATTTAATGTTGCTGGTAGAAACCCTTAAATAGAGAGGTGCGGGTAAACTGCCCAATCAATAGAGGTGATTTAGATGGCACTTGACGACCACGCTGACCTTGGCACATTCTTCCTACGCATCGGAACTGGATTATACTTCCTATGGGTAGGGATAACATTGCTTGTGAGACCAGACCTCCAAGCCGTGTTCGCAGGCGTACTCTCAAAGACCCCGTTGGTCTTCCTCGGCGGTGTCGGGCAGACAGTGATGGTGATGTACACACTCTACCTTCTTCTTGGAGCATTGCTATTACTTGGCCTCTTCACAAGACTATCAGGATTTGTCATCGCGGTCCTGGCCATAATCAACATGGCAGTGATCAACTGGCAGATGACTATCGACGTTGTCGGACTGCTAGGACTCCTCAACATGGCAAAGGACATACTTCTCCTGACCATCGGGGCATCGCTCTTCTTCACAGGGGCTAAGATGTACGCGGTAGATTGCATCATGGTTGACTGAAGTGTCGCTGACTGAACACGACATATTTTTTGAGATAGCCTCTCTGAGATGCATCCTCATGGCGCACTCAACAAGAAAATAATCAAACTCTATCTATTCCTGGCTGCGCAAGACCGCAATGCCTTCTCCTGCCCGATCAGGACGCCATCGTTTAACTTGCACGAGACCTGCCCGATAAAAATCGTCTGCCCAGATGTATCGACCAGACGAGGACCATTTTCTATCGGACTACAGAAAGCGTGACCTAACTTCTCGCAACACTTGACAGGGTCGGTGAACGTCTTGACATCACCGCTCGCGGACTCGAAGACACAAGCGATGCCCATCGCTCCTACGGTGTCCTTGTGATCCACCCACCACACAGTTCCTGAAGTTAGCATGACGACCGCGAAGACAGCCATCAATGAACCCTGGAGCCAACGCCGGTCAGAGCGGCGCTCGACTTGCGACGCAGCGTACTCGATTAGGTAATCGTTCCATCCATGCTTGGATAGATGATCCTTGATCTCTTCAAGAGCGAAGCCATTCTTGCGAGCATCCTCGATATACTTGACTAGCTCCTGGACCATACCTGCGCCTCCTGGAATCACTGTATAAAAATGTTTGCGGGGCTAGGCTGCAAACCGCTGCGGACAGCTCCTTCCCTCCAGACCACGCTCAGGACGCGCCCGATCGTCCCGATACCTACTTAAAGATTTGACATTAACCAGTAATAACATAAACCGGGGGATTCATATTGGGCAAGACCATAACTGTCATATCGATATTGATGCTCGCGCTCATTAGCATGAGCGCATCAGCCAGCGACTTCTGGTTCAGTCCGATAGGCGACAACCGGTTCGATCCCCGCGTCGACTTGAACAACCTCAACTGGTTCGACCGCGGGATCTACAAAGCCAGCCTGCCCTACCAAGACTGCGTTGACCTCAACGAGTTCTACGCATACGCTGATTCAAACCATCATGACAACCTGGACAGGACCGACGCAGAGGAATACAGCGATAGGCTAAGCTATGGCGATTACAAGAAAATCGCTGACTTGAACCCCCACGACGGGATAGACGCGTCGAGCTATCAACTCGAGGACATGAGATGTTCGCCATTTGGCGATTATCAAGACTGGACTAAGACGAACCCTAACCACAACAACGACGATTACTTCGAACTTTTTGGATACCGAAATCAGTATGACTACGACCACCGAGAAGACCATCACCCTGCCTACGACTACATCTACACAGTCGACCCATTTGGTCTTGTCCGGACAGACGGGCACGGCGGATTCTCGAGCTGGACTCCACTGGACTACTCTTGGTAGACAATCCTCTCCCAGGCCGGCTAATCTTTAAATATTATCACCATCCTTCGATAGTAAAACTAATGGGGGGAGACTAATGAACAAGATCATCGCAAGCATCATCGCCGCCCTGCTACTTGCAGTGCCGTGCGCGATCGCCGCAGACAATTATTGGTACTACACAAACCCATATGGCGGATCAGGACGCAGCTACGAGAGCTACCAGCGGACTTATGACACCACAAGATCAGACATCGCCAGCCGCAACATCGCCAACACAAACACGATGTCTAACTCGGGATATTACAGCTATCCTGGATATCCCTACTCTTACAACGGATATTACCAATACAACCCCGGGAACCCGAACTTCGGCGGAGCCATCGGATACCCATACTACGGCGGAAGCAACTCATACACAAACACGTACAGCGACAACTACAACCGCCAATACACCGAAAAGACAAACGAAGTCATCAAAGTCGACAAATACGTCGCATATGACAGCCAAGGGATGTACTACCCGACATACAGCGACTCTGCCGGAGGACGCCACCCTTACTTCTACTCTGTTGTCAACAATGACGTCTACGGATACCGCTACCCGTACGCTGGCTACTCGACAGGAGACGCAGGATACTACGCGCAACCGTACTACTCGACGACAAACCCGCAGGAGATCATAGTTAGGCTCCCTGACTACTCATCGGCGAACATGCCGAACGGATCGACTGCAACATTCACCTGCCCTCCTAACCGGCAGGTCTCGGCGCTGCAGTTGACTAAATCCGCAGACGGGCCAAGTCAGACCTACGGAAACGCGATAGTCGATCGCGGAGTGATAGGATCCGCTCAAAGGCCAGTGATCACCCAAGTGAACCTGCAGAGCGCCGGAGCGACGCGCAACCCCTGCGACACGAGCCTCTACAACTCCGGCTCGCAGAGAGACACGACTTATGTGCAGGTCTATACGAGGAACTGAAATCTAACCCTTTTTTCTCTCTTCTTCTCGATCGATCCAATCAGACAAAAAACTGGAGCAGTCACACCAATCTTGGAGACAATATCTCAAATCACAGGCCGAACGACTCGGCGAACTCTTTCATCCTCTTGAACTCAGAGAGGAAATTGGCGCCCTTGTCAGTCAGGATGACGTACTGGTAGCCCCCATCATCGACTTTCTGAACCATCTCGCGTTCGATCAAATCATCGAGGTATTCGGTGAGCTTCTTGTGAGAGAGGTTCGACTTGTAAAGTAAGTGGGTGGGCTTGATCCTGCCCTGCTTGTCCTGGACAGCGCGAAGCATGTCATGAACGATCTCGAGTTTAGAGCGCCTCATCTTCATTTCCTTCCGGAATAGCCATTAGATCTCCATCTCACATTAGCTGAGCCGGCGGAACCATCCGGGACGCTTGACACGTAACAGCATTCCGCTTTTGGAAGAGTGACCTGATTATAGATTATACCCAAGAAACCGATCACCTGGAGTGTCTCTCCAATCACATACATCCAAGGCTCGAGGCTGACGAAGACAAACATCACTTGGCTAAGAAGCACAGCAAAGAAGGACAGCGCGATGATTGCAGACCGCCTGTTCCTGCTCTGCTTGTAGGTGCCATACTTGTCAGCCACGACATATACCAAGAGAATCATGGCGGTTAGATGAAACACCAGATAGGAGTAATGCGAAAAGAAAGTCGCGACAGCAGCGAAGAGCACGAAAAGCATCTTCACCCGCCAATCTATGACTTTGAGTCCGATACACACAAGCCAGATGAGCGCGACTAGGAAGAACAGCCTGTAAAAGAAGTATCCAAGCGCGAACAAGATCTGGACCTGGATGACCTCCGCTAGGATAAACGGCTTGCTCAGATCACCCAACTTCGTATAGACTGCGATATTAGTAAGCACCTTGATAGCAAAAGATATCGCGATCAGGATGAATGCGTGGCCTAGAGCGCAACACGACTTGTCCCCGGTTATGCACTTTATCTTGCGCGCGTACCAAGCGACCATCAAAGCAGCGAAAATAGAGATGATATCAAAAGCGGTATCGATCCCGTTGAACCAGTGCGGACCGTACAATGGAACATCCAAAGCCATAAAGACGATAAGCCTGCAGGCCTTAAAAAAGCTTATGGAGAGATTGTCGAGAGGATCGCTTGACACTCATTCCAGTATCTTCATTTCTATGATAGGCTGCGTCGGCCTGAAATAGAATATCAGAAGGCCCAATGAGACAAGGACTGTAGCTTCACCCCACAAAGCATCCGCCAAGGAGACCTGCTGGCCCCAAGGCGCATTGAAGACCCCTTGAGGCACATGGCTTGACATGATCAACGTGACCTCCAGCATCGAGATCAGCACAAGACCCATAACCGTGACCATGATCGCTTCACGATAACGCAACGGGTCCTCGTACGAGAGCCAACAGACCATCCCCCAGACAAAAGCAAATGCCGCAGTCGTGACCGAACGGTAAGCGGTAGAGGCAGAATCTGGGTCTGTTAGGAAAACCGCATTATAGACAGATAACGAGAACAACCCCACTGCAGTGATCGCGAGGAGGAATCGAAGCTCTCTTTGCTGGCGCATCCCAGTGGCGAACCAGCCGAGTTTCTTAAAGATTGGGGGGCTGGCACAATAGCCCACCTCGCGGACATCTTTTGGAAACAATTAAAAACAGAAACCCCCGAAAACCGCATACCATGGAAGGATGCGCAAGGACAAGACTTATCGCGTTATGCATAGTTGCATTAGTTGCAGTGATAGCGGTTATCTTGGTCCTAAAAGGCGGGATGACTGGCGATGCGACAAAGATCTTTTCTACAAAATGCTTCGACTTCTGCAGGGATAAAATGTGCAATAAAATATCGCCTGACGACTCCGGACGGCTGTACCCATGCCTAAACGATTGCCTCAACCAATGCTGGGTGGAATACACCGTTGCAGAGAACCTTCCGGGCAACTTGTGAACCTCTCTCCTTCAATATATTCCATGCGAGACACCTGATCGAATTAGCACTTCCACCACAGAGACTATCTGGTTTGTCCGTGATTTCGGCTTTAAATGGCGCTTTCTTCTGAC
>JBBSWF010000179.1:0-2096 GCA_038046365.1 Nanobdellota archaeon | reverse complement strand
AAAGCAAACTTTCTCATTCTTCAATCGAAAATCACGGACCAATCTTACTGTCTCCTTGGTCCGGGCTCATGCTAATCCTGGGGGGTATGGCTGCTCTCGTTAGATCTGTTGTCTGCTTGATACAGATCCTTGTTTTTTCCACAACCTTTAAATGTAATGAAAACATAATGAAAAAGTAGTGACAATAAATGGACTCTCCCTGGGACCTCAACACAGTGAAGATCAGCGTCACCAAGCATTTCGCGCTGGACTACCTGCGTGATTGGGGATGGGATATGCATGACCTAAGGGATGCGTTCCGTTGCGCATACAAGACTTCCAAGGTCGGAAAGTCGAAATATGAAGTTTATGTCAATAAAGGCGGATACAAGAAGATAATAACCGTCTATTGCGGACAGCCGGCGGAGATCCTGTGCATCACCGGCTCGAAAGGAGGCAAACCACTATGAAGAACTGCCATGCTTGCGGAGGGGGACTGACCCCTGTTGACGATATCCTCAACAATCTAGATGGGTACATCATCCTTTCAGGAGGGTTCCGCTGCACAAAGTGCGGCGAGGAGATCATCCCTGAGGATGAAGCTCAGCGCATGATCCTTATAGCCAAGAAGCTCGGAGTTTGGGGCACACCCCTTAAGTTATATCGCAAGCTCAGCAAGAGCGCGGGCGGGACAGTCCTTCGCATCCCTTCAGATATCGAGCACAACCTGAACCTCAAGGGTGACGAGCAGGTGGCGATCTCAAAAGTTGGACGGAACAAGATATTGATAGAGGTGGAGTGAGCGCGCAGTATGGCTTGAGTAGCTTTCTGGGGCGTCAATCAACTTTAGTGTCATTGATAATATCATACTTCAACTGCAAGTAAGAATCATTTAGTTGTTTCACTTCAGTCAATTTTAACGCTTTAACGAGTGACAATTCTTTCACAGAAGATAACGACTTTCCGTCGATCAAAGAGGGCGTGTCTTTCCCCCCTATTAAAGCCGGGGCAACAACAATAGATAGTTTATCGATCAATTTATTCCTCAAAAATATCGAATTTAGAGTTCCACCAGTTTGGATAGTCATTCTATCGATACTGTAATCTTGTTTCAGCTTTCTGAATAAATCAACAAAGTCGATTTTATTCTTGTAGTAGATGATTTCCAGATTATCCGAGTCTTGTCTTTGAAAAGCAGGATGGTATTTGTTTGTAGTGATGACAAATAACTTTTTGCTTTTCTTGAGGAAATTGTCTACACCTATTTTATTAAGATGTGGTTTGTTATCAATAATCAGAAAACTGACCGGTAACCTTACCAGGTTTTTTTTAGGCTTGTTTGCCCCGACTTTTGCCATTACTCTACCAGAATTTAGGGAATACAGATCAGTAGTTTGCTCAATTTCATAATACTGCTTTAATCCTTCTTTGATTCCTCCTATTTTAGGAAAATCCTTATCGACATCTAATTTATCGGTGCTTCCTGTTGAGATCTTGCCGTCAACCGAAGTGAGCATGAATAAAGTTGTGATCGGTTTGTCCATAATACATGATCATACGGTCCATCTTTATAAAACGTCGTTCTGAATTTCCATCAAATCATCTCACTTATAACTCACGATCTTCCAGACGTCTTTCGACGAGATAGTCTTCCCAAATATCATAGGCCAAATATGTCCCTTCATGATTTTCTGCAGTCTTTGCCTGACTGAGTCATCGGTTGTCTCGACAAGATCCTTGAGAATGATAAAGTTATATCCTTTTGAAAAACCGCCTTGGATCGTTGAGTGCACGCATCCCTCTCCCAATACACCTGTGGTGATAAGATATCTTATCTTTTTCTTCTTCAATAGCTTATCAATTTCTGGGTTTGTGAATGCATCATAACTGTTCTTTGAGATGACATAGTCTCCCTTTTCGGGATTGATCTCGTAGAATTTCTCAGATAGCTTCTTGATATGGTCTGGATAGATTCTATTCGAGAAGAAACAGACCGCAGGATCTTTATAGAATTCTATGAGGTTCTTTGCCAGATGCTCTTTGTCCCAAGGAACCGTTTTTATGGTATTTGTATAGCTGATTTTGGCATTTTCTGATCTATTTTGTTGATCTATAGT
>JBBSWF010000178.1:0-2254 GCA_038046365.1 Nanobdellota archaeon | reverse complement strand
CCTCTGCGGGTCCTCGTTACGCTCGGACCGCGCAGAATCCTCGGTTGTTATTGAATTTTTCAATGAGCGGCAAGACCTGGTCATCGCTGATTTCCATCTAACTAGAAATCTATCGGTGTTTAAAAAAGAATGTCCCCTCGAATAAATCCGGCTCCGTTTAAGGTCTCGTCGAATAACCGTAGGGGTTTGATGACCGTTTTACAGTCTTCCACCTATCTATGAAAACTGCCCCCGCCGGGATTCGAACCCGGGTCGATGCCTCGAAAGGGCATCATGATTGACCGGACTACACTACAGGGGCGTGTTATAAATCACGAACCGTGACTACTTTTTATAGCTTCCCCTTGAGAAATCGTATGCAAATCCTTAGAATGCTACAAACTATCTCAATTCTTCATCGCTTGCTTCGGATCAATTTTCTTTATCTCTTTCACTTTCGCGAAATCTGAATCCAGGCTCACAATTCCTTTGCACCCGCTTGACACGGCGCACTGCAGAGTCAATGAGTCCTCGAGGTCAAGTCCAGTCTTCTCCATCAGGATTGTCGCTTTGATCTTGTCGTTTAGTGAATGGTGGTAGACTTTCAACCCTTTATAGGTCTGTATCCCTAGGAGGAACAATCTGATTTTTCGGCAATCGATTCTATTTCGGGCCATAGCTATTATTATTCCATCAATCGTGAAATCCGACACCACTGCTTGGGTTTTTCCTGTGAAGACCGTTTTAAGAAGGCTGTCGCACTCGTCTGCTCTAGCTTGGTCCAAGAGTAATTCAAGGAACACGTTTGCGTCGATTGCGTTCATATTTTTCGTACCGGTAATTGGCAGCTTCATGTTGAAGTTCTACTGAACTTTTTTTCACGTGTTTCAGCAAGCCCCTCATAGCATCGACTGGATTTTCTGAGTCTCCCAATGTCTTTTGACTCTCTTGCTCTCTGGTCCATTCTCCGAAAGCCTCGGAAGCAGCGTTGCTGAGCGCTCCCTTCGCGTACCCGAATCTGGCCATTGCTGACTTCCTGAATCGCGTCTCGATTTCGTCTGGCACTTCCACTTTGATGGTTCCCATAAGTACCTAAGTACTTATGTACTTTAATTAATCTTTCGCTTCAAGGCGTTTTTCTAGCCTCCTCGATAGATCCTGCTTGGTGGATTCGGCTTAATAACTATTACTAGTGGAATTTTCGCTCGATCCGTATGTCTTTCGACTAAATCGACGGATATCCAAGAAAAAAGAGTTGGCCCCACCGACAAGCCCCGGACGAGACCTCAGCAGTCCTGTCTGTTTTGTCGATGTGGCCAACCCATTGTTCTTCTGTTGCTGGCCCCGCCGGGATTTGAACCCGGGGTCTCCGGCTGTCTTCGTCCTTTTCCGTCGATTGTTTCCATTTGTCTCGGCGGTGGTCTTATAAGACCGGCGCTTTAAACCAGGCTGAGCTATGGGGCCTTGTTCTCTCGTCGTGGTTTCGGCTTGGATAAAAACATTTGGGTATCCTGCCTAACCTATGGCGATGGGCCCGGCCAGACACGAGAAACGCCTGGCGTTTCTGGGCCTGTCCGTGCCCTGATGGGCCCGGCCAGATTCGAACTGGCGGCCTGCTCCGTGTAAAGGAGCCGTCATAACCACTAGACCACGGGCCCGTTGCCTACGATTTCTTTTGCCTCAAAGGATCGTGCATCCCTTAGGCAACGGGCTCGTAGGGCCCGTTTCCTATGATTATCTCGTGTGACCCCCGACCTAATAAAAAACTATTGGGTCGGAGGTTCTAATCCGCCGCGGTCGGGCGCTCGGCGCCGGTGGGGTCGGGCCCGTCGAGCCGCCTTAACCGCGGCGGATATTGACGAATGTTCTAACAACTAAACGACAGAGATCTACTAAGAAAAATCGTGTTTACTGTATCTCTACTTTCTGTCCGATGGCCTGCCCTGGCATGCCTGTTTCGAACAGCGCCCTGACACATCCTTTGCATCCGTGAGGCGCGGACACTTTCCCGGCAAGCACTTTTCCTGCTGGGCTCTTCCACGATACTTTCTTGCCCACAAGGGCTTTTGCAGCGTCGACAGTCGAGGATTTCTCTGGCTGTATGATCATCTGGTTGCCTGTGGTGCGCCTCTTTGAGCGCCTGAAATGGATTACGACTCCGTTCATGTTGTGTAAGAAGCCCGGTCCTCTTTAAAAACTTATCCGGCTTTTGATTCTCCCACCCACATTCGACAGTTGGAAGTCAAAAGTTGTGATTTTCGATCAAATTCGTGGT
>JBBSWF010000177.1:0-5504 GCA_038046365.1 Nanobdellota archaeon | reverse complement strand
CACGAATTTGATCGAAAATCACAACTTTTGACTTCCAACTGTCGAATGTGGGTTCAACAAATTTTCTCGAGTAACGTTTAAATACCCAATATGAGGGTTTTCGTCCTAAACAGGTGATAGAATATGGCACGCTCAAACACAGGAAAGAACACAGATACACAGTCGACAACCGCGCAGAAGATAGAGGATAGGAAGAAGGCGGCACGCATAGTGCTAAAGCCGCGCTTTGAAGTGGCGAAGACAACATCACCTGCGCCAAAGACTGTGAATGTGGCTGGCGCGAAAGGACCGCTAATTCTGTGGTTTGATCAGGTCAACATAGGCGACGTGGACAAGGTAGGGGGGAAGAACGCGTCGCTTGGCGAGATGTACGTAAACCTGACCAAGAAAGGAGTCAGGATACCGAATGGGTTCTGCGTGACGGCTGACGCTTACAGGTTCTTTGTGGAGAGCGCTGGTCTGATCGACGGGGTACGCGAGCACCTCAAAGGGCTCGATACTACAAACGTGACCGACCTCGCAGAGCGCGGGCACGCGATACGGAGCATGATACGGCACGCAGAGATGCCGATGGCGCTCAAAGCCGCGATAGAAGAAGCCTACGGACACCTGTGCAAGCAGTACGGACCCAAAGTCGACGTGGCAGTCAGGAGCTCAGCGACCGCAGAAGACCTGCCCAACGCCTCATTCGCAGGACAGCAAGAGACATTCCTGAACATCAAAGGAGTGGACGAACTGCTAGACGCTTGCAGGAAGTGCTTCGCATCATTATTCACCAACAGGGCGATATCATACAGAGTAGACAAAGGATTCGACCACTTCAAGGTCGCGCTATCGATCGGAGTGCAGAAGATGGTACGCAGCGACATGGCCTGCTCAGGAGTCATGTTCACGATCGACACAGAGACAGGATTCAAGGATTCAATCGTGATAAACGGAGCGTACGGACTCGGAGAGAACGTGGTGCAAGGAGCCGTGAACCCCGACGAGTTCATAGTCTTCAAGCCGACACTCAAGGCAGGATTCAAGCCGCTATTGACCAAACGCCTCGGCGAGAAATCCCTCAAGATGATCTACGCGATGGAAGGCGACAAGCCGACCAAGAACGTGGAGACAGCGCCTGAAGACAGGAAACATTTCGTCCTGAGCGACGAAGAAGTGCTCAGCCTGGCGAGATGGGGCGCGATAATCGAAGACCACTACACAAACAAGAAGGGCAAGTTCTGCCCGATGGACATCGAGTGGGCCAAGGACGGGCAATCCAACGAACTGTACATCGTGCAAGCGAGGCCAGAGACAGTCCAGAGCCAGCGCGACATGACAAAACTCGAGACATATGTGCTCAAAGAACAAGGCAAAGTGCTCGCTCAAGGCGCGTCGGTCGGAGACAAGATAGGAGCCGGCGAAGCAAACATCATCAAGAACGCAAAAGACATCGACAAATTCCGCAAAGGCCAAGTGCTCGTGACAGACATGACCGACCCGGACTGGGAACCTATCATGAAGATCGCGGCAGCGATAGTGACGAATAGAGGGGGAAGAACTTGTCATGCGGCAATCATATCACGAGAGCTCGGCATCCCATGCGTGGTCGGAACAAACAACGGCACTGAAGCGATACCGCCTGGAACCACAATCACGGTATCATGCGCAGAAGGCGAGCACGGGCGAGTGTACCAGGGCAAGCTCAAGTATGAAGTCGAGAAGATTGATTTATCGAGCATGCCAAAGACCAGGACGAAGATCATGGTCAACTGCGGAAACCCGGAACAGGCATTCGAGCTGTCGTTCTTACCGAATTCTGGAGTGGGGCTCGCGCGCGAAGAGTTCATAATAAACAGCTACATCAAGATACACCCGAAAGCGCTCATCAACTACGACAAGCTGACAGATGAAGACGCGAAGAAGAAGATCGACGAGCTGACATACGGCTACATCGACAAGAAACAGTTCTACATCGACCAGCTGTCTAGAGGGGTAGCCACGATAGCTGCAGCGTTCTACCCGAAACCAGTGATAGTCCGACTGGCTGATTTCAAGAGCAACGAATATGCAAACCTGATAGGGGGGAAGCAGTTCGAACCCAAAGAAGAGAACCCCATGATAGGATGGAGAGGAGCGTCTCGGTTCTACAGCGACCAATACAAGGAAGCATTCGCACTCGAATGCGTTGCTTTGAAGAAAGTCCGAGACGAGATGGGACTCACAAACATGAAGATTATGGTCCCGGTATGCAGGACAGTCGAAGAAGGCAAACGGGTTTTGGCTGAGATGGAGAAGAACGGACTCCGCAGGGGACAGAACGGACTTGAAGTGTTCGTGATGTGCGAGATACCATCAAACGCTATCTTAGCCGAGCAATTCTGCGAGATATTCGACGGATTCTCCATAGGATCGAATGACCTCACACAGATGACACTGGGAGTCGATAGGGATTCTAATCTAGTGGCGCACATCTTCGACGAGCGCAACGACGCGGTCAAGTGGCTCATCAAGCACGCGATAACCGTCGCTCGCAGCAAGAAGCGCAAGATAGGAATATGCGGAGACGCGCCATCCACCTATCCAGAATTCGCCGACTTCCTTGTGGACTGCGGGATCGACTCGATATCTTTATCGCCTGATGCGGTGATCCGTACCACATTAAGCGTGGCTCGGCACGAAGAGAAGACCGCAGGCGGCGGGACGATAGAGCACGAGCCGTTCGACCTTTAAGCGCTTGCTTTGCCTTTTTATCATTGTTTTATTGACGACATAAGATAGATGTATGATAGTGTGAGCGATGCCAAACCTTATTAACCGAAACGGAATCCTTGCGAACCATGAAGAGCCAACAGCCAAAGACATACCTGGATGAGCTGTCCAGGAAGCAGTTCACGCTAGACTGGCACAAAGAGCTTGGATGGAAAGAGAACCCCTTCACACAGCAGTGCCTTGAACCTATAGAATACTTCATAACAGGCCACGAAGAGGAGAGGCAGAAGCTCAATTATTTCGTGATACAGCACCAGCCATTCGGAACGATATCCGCTGACAAAGGCTGCGGAGCGTCAACGATGGCATTGTGGCTGCGCGACGAGCTCCAGAAGTACAAGAGAAGGACGTCAGTAGTGTATATACCGTTGACAGGAGTAGGATCGATCGACTTCCTGCACAGGATAATCACAAGCACGCTAGGAGTAGGAGAGAAAGCGCTTATCAACTCATATTTTCGGATGGGCGGCAACTCACTGCAGAAGTCGATAGGCAAGAAACTCAAGTGGGGATGGCTTAGCAAAGAATCATTCTACGCCCAAATAGCGGCAAAGAAGTACACAAGTCTCGACGCCATACGCGGCTTTCTGGCAGAGAAGCTAAAAGACAGGCCCATCGTCATAATACTAGACCAGACAGAACACATGCACAAGCAGCACGCACAGATACTGCAGTCATTCTTCTTCGCGCACCTGCCAGTGCAAGTCGTCGCGGTCGGAACAAAAGAAAGCATAGCAAGGTCACCGCTGAAACTGCTGCAGAAGAAAGACGCGCTGCGCATCAACCTCCAGAAGCTGACACCTCACGAGATGAGGGACCTGATCGCAAAAAGAATACTCTACTTCGGCGGTGAGAACATATCACCATTGAACGATGCTATTTTGAAGAAATTCTATGAGAAAAGCGAGAAGAACCCTCGCCAGATACTAGCGATGTGCCAGGAGCACTGCGTCAAAGCAGCGCTTGAGAGCATGAAACAGAAGCAGATAGCGAAGCAGCAAGAGAATGCCATCGCAGCAGGAAAAGAGCCGGTGAAGGCAAAGGAGCCTGCGCACCCATTCTCGAACGAGAAGGTCCTTGAAGAGATCGCGATGGAGACAGTCCAGCCAGAAGAGCCAGTTCACAAGCCGTCATTCGAGATCCCCTCAGACATCCTTGAGCAGATTGAGAAAGAAGAGGCAGAAGCGAAGAAAGAGGCCAAGAAGAAGGAGAAGAAAGATACCACAGTGATACACGACGGGCTGAAAGAGATCTCAAACAAAAAAGAAGCTGACGATGACTACAAAATCAACTACAAAGACAACGCGCCCGGAGAAGAGATAGCAGTTGTAGAAAGCATTGAAGAAGAAAAGCCCAAGAAGACAGCAAAGGTTAAACTGACCATCAAGAAAAACAAGAAACCATAATGATTAGAAGGATATCTAAAAAAAAGACAAAGGAGATGCTATGATGTACTGGAACGTATTAGCAGCAGGGTTTTACACTTCGATAACATGGTTTGCGGCAGGAGGAATCCTTTACATGAACCCCTGGTCGAAGAAAATAAGCGACAGCGCGAAGAACAACCCCGCAGTCAGGATCTGGAAGAGCCAAGACAGCATGATGTGGCAAATGTACCTGCTTGGAGTGCTTGTACCAAGCATGATATTCTCAACAGTATTTTACTACGTCAGCCAGGCACTGCCATCGAACACGATGATCAAAGGCATATACTTTGGAGCTTTACTAATCGGCACTTGGATATTGCCCAGATTCATCCACATGAAGCTGCTGTCCGCCTATCCGAACAAACTCCTTGCAATGGACCTAATAAACGGAGCGATTGCAAGCCTAGTGATCGGATTGACACTGGCATACACGATTTGAGAACGTCATGTGACAGTTCTCCCGACTGAACAGCGGATTTCAGCGCTCTTTGCCACATTTATATATTGACAGATCCATGCCTAAAGATTCCAGACCATGCCAAATCAAAGATACCCGTTCGATAGTTCTCTCTAAAAGGCCAGGCATCTTGCTGAAGTACCTCTTGTGGAGGCGAGGATTAGACTTGTAATCAGCGACCTTATCAGCGAGAGAGACGATACCTATACTCGGCCGAATTTTATCAGCTATACAGATGACCTTGCTCCCAAAAAGAATAGGCATTAGGTCGACAGGCCCGGGATATCCAAGAACAGAAGACTCTTGCACAGTGAGGCCCCCCAACGGATGGCGGCGGACCACATCCGCGAAAGATAGGTATCCTAATTCGTCAAGAAGCCTGCCGGTCTCGTACTCATGAAAATCCCGCTCTGGAGAGAAACCATTCTCCGGATTATACTTCCAGCGGCCGATATCATGCAAAAGCCCGCCGATCCGGAGAAGCTCGACGTCAATATCTGAACCAGCATCTTGGATCTGCGAGCCGATGATCTCACAGTTCCTTGCAACTTCAAGAGAATGATCAAAAATCGGTTTTGGAAGAGGATATCTTCCGAGGATCAAATACGCTTCACGCTCGGAAGGGTAATCCATAATACACGGGAAAACAGGACAGTATAAAAAAATAATAGATTAGGAGATAAACTCTGAAAAAGATTAAATACACAGAACTGCAAATCATGCGGATATGGCCAAAGAGTTTCACACGAGGATAGACAAAAGGGGAATAGACGTGTTCACAAGCGTGCCAATGCACCTTGGAGAAGGACACTGTGAAATAGGGGGCTGCGACCCCCTATGACCCCCTTCCGCCGCGCTTACTCGTC
>JBBSWF010000176.1:0-12497 GCA_038046365.1 Nanobdellota archaeon | reverse complement strand
CGTCGACAAAATAGAACGATCAGAAGAATCAGTCAGTTACTGTCGAATGTGGGCTATCCGCGCCAATCCCTGAAAGGTAGGCTCCATCTCTAAACAGACAGGCAATCCTTAAAAGTCATTCTCCTATCCACACATCGATGGTCAACAAGTACAATCCTCCGAAGTTCACAGAAGGGACAATCTCCGCGAACGGAATCAAATTCTCCTACCTATCCTCAGGCAAACATAACGACCCGCTCGTGTTATGCCTCCACGGATTCCCTGACACGAACCGGACGTTCCGGCTGCTCCTCCCGGCGCTCAAAGAAGCAGGATTCCTGGCCGTAGCGCCGAACATGAGAGGGGTATGGCCAACAGAAGCAGCGCCGGACCGATGCTACAACACAGCCAGCATGGCGCTAGACGCATTAGCGCTGATACACGAGTTCGGGAAACGCGAAGCGATGATAGTCGGACACGGGTGGGGCGCAGCTGCGGCGTTTGGCGCATCACAGATAGCATACGACGACACAAGCCTGCGAAAGCACGGACTCGCGCCGAAGAAGATCCTGTGCGTGGTGGCGATATCTGAATCATACGGCACAGAGGCCAGAGAATTCACGCGAACAGACCCACGCGAGATAAAGCTGTCCCGCATACTCGACAAGCTGCTCGAAGACGGCGCAGCGTGGAACATACGCAAGGACAACATCAACTACCTCAAACAAGTAAGATCAGCATGGTCTCCTGACTGGAGGGGAAGCAGCGAAGAGCTGGAACGCGTGATACAATCCTACAGCAGACAAGGAGCGCTTGAATCCGCGATATCAATCCACCAATCGCTAGCAGGCAACGGGTATCGATGCCGCGACAAACACATCGCTGCCTTGCAGAAAGTGATGGACCGCACACAAGTGCCTGCGGATTCCCTTATACTATACGGCGAGAAAGACGGAAGGCACACAAGGGAGTACTTCGAACTGGCATCGCCAAGCCTGTTTCTCGGCCACGAATCAAGGGAGATGATACTTGATGCAGGACATTATCCGCACCTGGAGAGGCCAGATGAAGTGAACAAACAGGCAATAGATTTCTTGCGACTCTGTCAGGACTGCTGAATCGAATACTCATACACGACCGGGTCTTTCGGATCGGTCAAGCGATAACGCCGGCTCCATCCTATATGAGATATCCTGCATCTTCTTCTGGATACCCAAGAACCAACATACGCCTAACCCATCTGACATGAATCGCGGGATGAGGGGGTCTATAAAAACCATATCTCACCGGCATCTTTATATCATACCACCCTATTGGTATGACAGAACCAATAAACTGGTACCATGCTGACCTCCAAACAACTCTCCATATTCGCCCCATTCGCGGCGGACCCCTTCTCAGAGATGACCCTCAAAGAACTCAAAGAAGCCTGCGGAGAGAAGTCGAACAACGCGATGAGCATCGCGATGAAGAGATTCAGGGCAGAAGGGCTGCTCAATGAGAAGAAGGTCGGCAATTCAACCCTGTTCTCATTGAACTTCGACACCGACAGTGTATACGACTATATCTCCCTCACCAACAAGGATCGTCTGGACAAGGCCGAGTCACGCATAGTCCATGAAGTCATCGCCGCGGCCACGAGATCGACTCCATTCTCATGCATCGTCATATTCGGCTCGCACGCCGTTTCGGGCCACAAGAAGGATTCGGACCTTGACATAGCTGTCTTTGTCGAAGGCGATGCACAGAAAAAAAAGATGGAGATCGCGATGCGCACACCTGAACAATTGTCGGTGATACCGCTGGATTGGCATGTGTTCACCAGAGCAGAGATGATGCAGATGCTGACCGAGGAAGAGGAGAACCTAGGCAAGCAGATCACCAGAAAACATATCGCTGTCCACAATCCCAAGATATTCTATGGTCTGATAAGAGCCGGGATAAAGAAAGGTTTCCGGCCGGTCGAGTGAGCTCAGCCCGATTCTCCTGCCAGCGCAGCCATATGCGAGAGGAAAAACCTCGCGTGGCCGACGCTATCTACCGCAGGCAGCTTGTTGGCCTGAGGGATCGTCCGATAAGTGAACCTGCCTCTTTTCTCTTTCTCATCCTCAAATATCTTCAAGAGGGTCTCAGCCCGGATCATCAGCTCACGATAAGCCTTCAAAAGGTCGATGTCGATGACTCCTTCCTTCGCTAATCTCTCGATAGCCTCGTAAGTCTTCCTGTGCTCCTCCGGCGGCTTGGTCTTCACGCCTTTGATCAACAAGTACGACTTCGCAGCATAGAAGATGCAGTAATAAGCATGTGATATCACCGCACTGAAGTAAGTATCCTCATAAGGCATACTGAACAAGCCCATCTGGAGCTTCGGGTCTTCACTTATCTTCATCACCATCACTGACAAGTTCAGCTCATTTCTCGCCCTGCGAAGATACAACTCGGAAAGGCGCTTATCCGGCACGCTGGCGCTGCTGCTCTCTATCCTCACGATATCAACACCACCTGTGGCTGCCCTGCCTCCTGCCTCCTTGAGATGGGGATATTGGCGACGTTCCTCAGATAAAAAGAGACTGCTGAGAAGGCTTGGGCCACCGCAGAATCACCCATCTTGCGGTCCTCCTTGAGGTGCACGGCGTACCTGACCATCGAATGCTCATTGAGCGCGGCTTTCTGGGACTTTGGAAGCGAGCCCAGCCATCCCAAGTAATCCTTGATGTAGAACGAGTAAGACCGGACGGTGGACGCGGTGTAACCATGGGATCGGATCTGGGAGCGCAGCTCATTAAGATCCTTGTCGAAATCGATCGGGCGCAAGGGATGGTCTGTTTCCATAATCGTTCATGGAGACAGGCTGATTAATAAACGGGCGGTCGAGCCGTGTCCAGTGGTTGTGGATAGTAAGGAGTCCATCAGCTGGCACCGATCTCAGCTCAGACGGATCTCCCACGCCTCGAAATGAGCCAGGTCAAACGCTTTCCGGAACGCCTGCATCACCCAACGGACCTTCTCGTCAGTGTACTTAGGACGGCATCTCCTGATGACTGAAATCATAACACTGTCATTCGCTATCAATCTCTCCAGCGCCTTGAGGTTATTTAGAGGGTCCCTTGATGTCACTTGGGAATGGACCAGATTTGCCAGCGTGTCATATATCTGTTCAGCCAGCTTGCGATGCTGGCTCTTCGACTCCGGATCCTCCGTGCCTTTGACCATCTTGCTGATGAACTTCGATTCCTCTGACTCGATGATCTTGACGAACTTCGACTTGTCAGACTCGACCTCACCCTTGAGATCCTCTTCGAGGATGATCGCGCGGGCGATCCCGCTGACTTTCTCATATTTGGCCTTGGACCCATAATTATCCTTCTCAAATATGGCCATAGCCTCGTTCTCATTGATACAGATAGTCCTGAAGAGACCGGTCAAGAGGTCCTTCACGTTAGCAGGCTTCTGGCGGATCAATCGGATCACCTGGAGCTCCACATTGAGCATATGATGGAGCTTCTTGAACAACTCCAGCATAGGGTTCTCCTTGTTCGATTCCGCGATGATCGTCCCCTGAAGCTCTTCGCTCTCGTCTACGCTCTCACCAGAAGCGAAATGCTTCAGATCAGCGATCACTTCAGCATCCACAGCCTCTTCATTCTCCACGGTGATGATCTCCTTTGAGATCAGCGCCTCGATCTGGTCAAGCTTAGACATCAAGGAAGGCCAATCCGCGATAGCTTTGCCGACCCTGTTGAAATCAAATGAAGACGCAAGATCCTTACGATCAAAGTAGTTCTCAATATGATCCTTCCACAACGCCATGCGCTTCTTGGCGTCCATCTCCAACTCCTTCGCAAGACTCTTCTTGCTGCCGAACAGATGGTTGAACAATCCCATGAGGGAGAATGTGGGGCGTACATTATAAAAAATGTTCGGAAGCCATCAGACGGCCCGACTTCGCTTAATAAATCTCTCTTGATATTTGCAATCAAAACAAAAGCGGACGCCTCTGACTAATCGGCATCCCATAATCGATCTCGTATTTGTATAGCGCCTTCTCGCGTGAGAACAACCATCTTACATTCAACGGTCAAATTTCGACGAAATTTGACCTCTCTAAACAATGAATATGTTCACGCTCGACCCGAGGGCGCTATACAAATACCCGATCTCTATTACTTGGACTCTAAGAACTGCCTAAGCTTGAAATAAGGGGCCAACCGCTCATCGTCTTGGACCAATGCCCCCAATCTTGAGCTTGCCAGCGTGTAGAAGTACGATACAGACTCAGCACTCATTAAACCGCCTACCCTAGTATTCTTAAAATAATCTGTGAACACCTTCGACAGCAATTTCCTGACCTGGACTTGATCAATATACTGAGAATTTTCAGGAGCATCACAAATGCTGATGATCTCCCTCATGCCCTTTCCTTCATAATACTTTTTTACTTGCGTCGCCATCTTAAGGAACACCAGCTTCTTCATGGCGCCATCAGACGGCAATGCGTCCTGCCGGATCGTCTGATACAGCCGGTAAGCATCATCAATCTCGCTTGTTCCGCCAAAAGTCAGATTGTCAGAACCAAAATCATATCGCCCGGATAATAAATCCCCTGGAGTCCAGGATACCTGCGAAATCATCGATCCCAAAAGAGCTGACCTATCGACTTCCACATACTCCTCGAAATGAGGAACCGCAGGATACACCCGGCCGTGGCCGTTCTCCGTGCCAAACCTAAACGCATGAACAACATGGGCCTTACCCCCCTGAATCGCTTTTCCAGCTCGCTTGCTTAAAATCGCCTTGACATTTTCCTTACCGACCCTTGCAACAAACCGGCTATCACACAAAAGATCACCCAATGCCCTCATACCGACCAATATCCCGAACATCTCCTCTGCTTTATCAAATGCCTTATTCAACTCGTACTCATCCACTTGCGCTGTCATCTTTTCATAATGCCGGCATCTCTTTTTGGCATATCCTAGCTTTGTACGCCCATCCACAAATGAGAACACGGCCTTATCCATCTCGCGAGTTGGCGCAACATCTCCTTTTCCATCCAAAAAATAGGCAATACTCGCCGCAAGCGCTAACCGTTCATATCCCGCGAGATGCGCTTCTCTGGCTTGATTGATATCTACTTCCTTTGGAATATCCGCCTTGTGCTGTCTTACATACTTATCAAACTCCCTGCCTTTCTTCCTGACTATCTTATCCATATCATTTGGAAACAAGCTCCCCAATGCGCACCTTCTTGCCGCTACCAAATATTCTAATGAATAGTTCTCTTCTGTAAAAGCCTCATGGTCAATGAAATCCCTAACAAGACGTTGAGCTAGATTCCCATCATAAAACCGGCTGTGCTTACTGATCACATCAGATGCTTCTCCAAATCTCCCGAGCAGCAGATCATGGAACGCCTTTAATGCAACCACATTTCTTGCCAATCGCGGCTTGACAAATCTCTGGTATCTTGGATCATCAAAAACAGCGTACGCAAAAGCGACTTCCTCAGGACATTCATGATTAACTGGAAAGTCAACTAGCCCTTGAGCAAACCTCCTTGGATCCTTTCCAGGAGAATAACCTTGCGCCCCATCCCTCAATAACCTGTTAACCAAACTCCCCAACTCTTGCTCAGATATGCCCGATGCGCCAAACACTGGAAAATCCAGCTTTCTGAAAACCTCGCCTAAATAACCATTCTTAACAGCATCTCTTAAGGAATCAGCAGCGATATGTCTTACTTCATCATCTGTCAATTCTGGCCTAAACGCTCCTTGCTCAAACTTCTCTTGCAACAAGACATCATACTGCGCTAAATACCTCACGGCGCTACTGAAGACCTCTTTCACTCTCTCCGGCCTGCCTGCTTTAGGATAAAACTTCCTGGCCAAACCCAAATCCCTGGACTGCTCTATCAACCGATCCCAAACCCCTATCTCTTCAGCAGTCAACATCTTGGTCGAGCGGAGAACGGAGGAGCTTAAAAGCCTTTGTGGGGAAGCCTCCTAATAGCAAATCGCATAAATTATGAAACATGGATACTGCGATCCGCTATAAGATCGTATCGCAGCGTGAGCGGTCCCCAGAACACTGCACTCCATAAGACGCAACAACGGGCCAGAACCAATGGTACTAGAAAAACTTGATTGAGTTTTATCAGAACCGATTGGTCACCAAAAAGCTTAAATAGCCGCGAACATCACCTCCTCACACATGGCCAGAAAACTCAAGAGCGTCCCCATATCGGAAGTCTCTGAAAGCTACCTGCGGGCACTTGCCTATCTCTTCTCATATCCAGAACACCCCATAGGTTTAAATGACCTTTCCGGGGCGATCGGATCCTCAAAGACGTCGACCAAACTGGCGGTCAACCGCCTGATAAGCCAAGGATTCATACAAAAAGAGGAAGTCGGCAACGCCTGGAGGCTATCCGCTGACCCTAAACACCAGTTCATAATAACGAAAAAGATACCCTCCAACTTGCAATCGATCTATGAATCGGGCATCATCCGCGCAGTCTATGACAGGATACCGAACGCGCGAGCCATAATCCTATTCGGAAGCTACCGGTGGGGCACAGACAACGAGAAAAGCGACATAGACATAGCAGTAGAAGTCCTGGACAACAAGGACATGAGGATAGAGGAATTAGGCACGATAGGGCGATTATCCTTTCGAAAGAACGTGAAAGTCAACCTCCACATCTTCTCAAGGAATAAAGTGGACCTGAACTTATTCACCAATATAGCGAACGGCATCTTATTGGACGGCTTATTGGAGGTGCACCCATGATATCGCGACAGAAACATCCCGACAAAAAGAACGCCGCAAGCATCATTGAAGCCTCCGCCAGACAGATGAGATACACCTTGACCCTTGAATCCAACGATATAAGCGCATTCAACATAATCAGGAACGTCTATGAATGCTTCAGGATGCTCGGCGACGCGCTGCTAGTGACACAAGGCATCGAATCAGAAGACCACCTCGCGCCGATACATGAGCTCATGAAATTAAAAGTCGACACCCCCCGATCCATAACGCTGATAGACCATCTGCGAAGGATGAGACACAACATAAACTATTACGGGTATACCCCAAACCAAGCAGAGGCAGATGACGCGATATCGCTCGCCAACTCCTGTTATGGACCGCTGCTTCGAGCTGTCAGAGAAGAGATCGAACGGAACGAATCGTTTAGAAGAATGAAGCTGTAAGGCAATCCAATAGCCACTTCATAGCCGTTCCCATACTTCTAGAAAAAATACCTTGTATTGCTTGGCGATTTGCCTTGACTTGATCTCAACTGCAGTAGGCCTCTCGCCCCATGACCAGTTTATCACTTTATCGTCTATTATCATCAATCCGGGCGGGAGATTAAGCTTAGTGAACCTATACTTTATGTTCTTTATATCCCCCGAGTTCTTCATAAACGCCTTCTTGACGGAATTATGCAAGATCAATCTGTTGTCTGATCTCTTCTCCGATATCCGCATATGAAGCTTCCTTAGGAACCTCAAGCAACTGACAGACCAATAATCTTGTTTCAATGCAAATATGTAATAAGAGCTCCCGGGCTTAAGGTCATCAAGCATGCTGTTGAACATCGAGTCCATGGACTTTTCACCTTCATAAACCGTCGCGAGCTGTTGCTCATCGGAAAATGACTTCATCTGCTGCAGATCTGGAAGTATCTCCGCAAACCTCCGCTCTTTCTCTTTGATGAAACCCAGAATGTGCTTTGGATCCTGCGCTTCAAAATGCCGGGTCTTTGACTTGATAACAAAACTCACCAGGCCCTTATCGATCAATTTCTCTAATGTCTGATACACCTTAGAATGCTGCATTCTCGTCTTGGCAGCGATTGGACCCACAGTGGTCTGGCCCAATGAGAGCAATGCCAGATAGATCTTGATCTCTCTTTCTGAAAACCCCAATTCTCTAAGTATGCCATCTTCCATGGCATCCGAGAATAGACCGGGATATTTAACCTTTTCCATCTTATATCTCCAAAGGGGGTAAATCAGATTAATGTAGAATCCCGCTTTCCTACAGACTCAAGAACCTGGGGGAGAACCGATGAAAGAACCGATGAAATCAAAAATGCTGACTCTTGATGAAATGGTCAAACTTGCCAACAAGATAGCGATACGAGATTGGAACGATGATTTTTTCACTGGAACTCCAATCGTCCATTTAGACCAAGCCCGTTCATCCCATTTTATGCGTATCGAGATAGGACGGAAAGGGGCCCGCGAAGATCCGGGCAAGCAGACGTATTCCCTCCGCATGAGTTCAAACACCAATAGAGCCCAATCTACAAATGATTATTCCATCCGTATCCCGTATGATGTAGATCTTGGGAGTTATAGCGGAGCGGATAAGAGAGTTGCAAGACTATACTGTGCTGCCTCTTCTTCATGCGCTAAACGGCAAAAAAAACGGACAGACGCGTACATTCGTTCTGTCAAAAGAATGTCCAAACAGGACGACACCAACACGTCATTCGCTCTCCAAGAGATGCTCGCGCTGGCAAAGCTTGGAAGCTGGGACAAATCAGACAGTGATGAGAGACATTATCTTCTCAGACCTTCTTTCAAGGGTAATGAATTCGAAGAATATTGTCTAGAACTCAGCGAAAACTCCCCCGACCCGCCGGAAGGAAGAGCTGATGCTTTCCTTTTATGCCATCTTAAACAGAGCGACCAACTGGCCGGAACCTATCGCATCTGGCTTGTTGTGCACCAAGGCCACGCAGCAAAAGTGGAGCAAATCGTTGGCGATCATGAGGGAACAGATCCGAGCCTAGCACAACTATACCAAAAAATTGACCGATCTTACCACGCGATGCACTCCAAACTCATGAAAGAAGAACTTGACACCGCACGGGGATTGTTGAGAAACAGAAAAAGGGAGGACAAACGTGGCGGTGAATGATGAGATCGCGCACGCCATGCCCGGGCCGATCTCTAAAACAACATCTCTTGTCGGATAGTCACGGAGGAAAAACTATCTTTCAAGGTCCTCGCGAGAGAGATGTCTTCCGTTGATGATTTTGGCCAACCGGGTCTTGTACTCAGGCCTCAGTTCAGGTTCCAGCGCGGTCTGCTCATATTCTGAGACGACTATATCTATCGCCTGGGATTTGTCCTTGAGGCCGAACTTTGCCTTCACTATGTTCAGGATCCGGTTCGTGTGTTCATCGATATTTATCACAGCTTGTACCATGTTACATCACATATATTGATGTATATTTTGCATATATAAAGATTTTGTTTTCCTTTGATTATCCAGAACAGACTCGCTAAGCTCGCTAACTTCTTCCTTGACAGGCGACTGTCTAAAACAACCTCTCCTGATTTCCCCTCGCCTGCGCCTTGAGGATGCGGACGCCTTTTCTCAGCCAGTAACCTACTTTAGCTTTGTATCTGCTGACATAAGCATCGATGTCTGGCTTAAACCTCTCAAGGCCGTTCTCGCATTCATTGTATGAGAAGAACTCAGCGCAGCCATCCACCAATCCAACGAGGCCGTGCTCAGCCTTGCCTTGATCTGGAGAGAGCTCGGGCATCTTAGTTTGTGCGCCGTCCTCGCCATCAGCTTTTCCATCATCCAGACAGTCATCTCCTATCTTCTTGGGCTTGCGCGGCTTGAACATCAGGTCCTTCTTTGGCACAACTCCAGCGGCCAGATCTTCAAGGCCTTTGTTGTATACGCTCTGCGCCTTAGCGATGTCCTGATCGATTATGGCATCAAAGATATCATAGAGCGCCCTTGATTCAAATATCGATCTTGCTTTAGGCTTTCCTGGATCGAGCTTGATGCCGTGATAAACGCCTCGCTCCTTGAAAATGACCCTCGGCAAGCCTTGCTTGACGAACTTGAACAAGCGGACGCGATCCAATGGGATGAGATCGCCTGGAGGTCTCTCTGGAAGGCTGCCGCGCAGGTAAAGCCAGAGGCGATCCCTTGCGACGACTTCACAACCAGCCTCTGCTAGGGCTGAACCCGCCTTATCACCATACTCCTTCGCCCATCCTTTCCAGTCGCTAACAGAGAACCCGTGCCGATAATAGAACCTTCCTTCGGCCTTCCTTGCCTTGAGAACACTGTCGAAAGCACCCTTAGCCTTGTAGAACGAAGTGTTAGGCGGACAAGCCTTGGAGATGAGACGGATTATCGCACGCGGATCAGACTTCTCGCACCGCTTGTATTCTTTCCAGAAAGCCGCATCGCCTAACCTTAGGTGCTCATGTTTTATCCCAACCTTTGCGGAGATCAAATCCGCCTTTGTCATGTAAGAGTCGATCATGCTGATATGCAGCCAGGGCTCTTGAGTCAGGACATTCAGGTACTGGCAGAGCGCGATCCTGTCAAGACCGCTATAGGAGTCCCACTTGTTGTGGAGCGAGAAGCAAGGGACCTTGTGCGCGATCCTTCGTATCATCGCCTTGCCAAGCGGGATGTAAACCCTCTGGGCGTCGTAGACACCTTCTGGAAGCGGGCCGCGATGATCATTGGCTTGAGGGTAACTGATCCCGAACAAAGCCTGGCCCAATAGGGAGGGCCAATGCTTGTCACGGAAGACCAACTCAGCGCGCCTCAAGACAAACTGATACTTCGGATGCTCACGATAAGTCCCGTTATCCTGGAAGTACTGCCAATCCAGATGCTTCTTGGCACAAGCCGGACTGAAAGCCGCATCGGTGACTGAGACGCCAAGCTCACGCGCGGCATCGAATATGAAACCGAGGCGGCCCTTCCACGGGCCATCAAGCACATGATAGGCCATCGAAAGCACATCAAGAACCAGATACTGGTGGCGCAGGCCTTGAGGATCGCCATCACGGCAAAGCTGGTCGAACCTTTGATACGTGATCATCTTCTCAAGGCCTGTGATCATCTCAAGGTGATGCGCAGGAAGATACGGGTCGAGGATCATCGAGACACGCATCGTGTCGAGGATCATCATCCCCGGACACTTCATCCGCGTGAAGAACTTGATAGAGACATCTTTCCTCGGATCCGCCCGATCGACTCCGACAGGAAAACCCTTATGGGCTTTCTTCGCCTTGACCTTGCGGAGCTGGGTCAGGTCATGAGGAACGTGCTGGGCAACCAGGAAGGCAGGACTGTCTGACTTGAAAGACCGGGCGGCAACTTCCACGATATCCATCTCAGAGCCTCTGGAGACCATCTCTGACACGACGTCCCTGCCATTGAAAGAGGATGTGATACTGCCCTGGGCTGTCTCTTCTGTGGTGAATATCTTCCCCTCAAGACCGCCGTCTCGCCTCTTATCCACTGAGCCTATCATGCAAGTGGCGCTGTTGCTGTAAGCGTAGAACTTCTGCTCTGTGTCAAGGAAGCGCATAGGCAAGGCAAGAAGCTCTTTTGTGGTCAATGAGCTCCTGAGAAACTCTATGCTGGTGAGGTCGGGAAGACAGACCCTCGCCTGCCTTGTCTTCTTGCTGATCGCGACTGATGCTTTCGGGTCGATACTGGAGATTCTCTTAGTGAGCTCGCCCGCAAGACGCGCGGCGTAACTGAGCTCGCTCTTGACATACTTCGCCGGCCTGCTGCCTGCGCTGAACAAGACCTCATTGACCTCTTTTAGCACAGGGGCTACCTCTTCCAGAACAGGATGGAGGGAGGCCTTGCGGTAATACCCAAGCTGGCAATTCGCCTGGAAAGCATACTTACCCTGGATGAACAGATCCCTGATCACGTCCGGAAGAGACAGGAGAGTCTCATGAGGGATGCCGTATAATTGCACGACTATCTTATGGTAAGGATCCGGGACGAACTTGACACCCGCCTTCTTCATCAGAGCCTCATAGACATCTGTCGTGCCGACCAGACGGACATGATCCTCGCCGACTATCCCGCGGAGCTTATCGGCCAGACTTCTCGCGACGCCATCAAAGATAAATTCAGTGGGGTAAGAATGAGAGAGACCGCAAACCGAAGAACCTCCTGGAGGATAGGGATTCTGCACGGTGATAGGAGTGGGATATGGGGTGATCACCGGGCCTATCGATAACGAGGGGTCATCGCAGGAACGGAAAGACGTGTAGAGAAATAGCGACTTGCCGGACTTCTTCACATCGAGCCAGTCATTAAACCACATCAACAGGCGAGGATATACTCTGATAAAAAGGTTTGGAAATGAACTGCCAGGTCTTACCGAGATGCCAATAACAAGATCTTTTCGGATAAACAACGATGGCAGTGATTATCTTGCTCCGCCCGCCTGAAAACCAGACATATACTTGCCCATCTTTCTTACGCAGTCTTTGACTTCACGTATGACCTGGTCGCCTACCATGTTCGCTTCAGCGTAGTCCATGATGGGTCTCACTGACTGGATCCGCCTGCCAAACCTCTCCATCCAATCATGGCGAGGGAATATCCACAGATGGAACCCGTGTCTGCTGTCTTCGTTTTGGAAGAGATAGACCTCTTTGAGTAACTATAAAGTCCCCTCTGGAGGTCTAAGCTGCGGTTTTGCTGTTATC
>JBBSWF010000175.1:0-3951 GCA_038046365.1 Nanobdellota archaeon | reverse complement strand
AAAACTAGGTATGACAATCAAGCCACTGGATGAATTATGCAAAGTTCTCTAAGGCTTGAAGAGAACTGGGATGGTGAAGGAAGCCTGCCTGTGGAAGTTGCCACCGCGTTGAAGGCAAAAGAGTACATACGGATGATGGATCAGATCATCAAGGAGAAATGGGAAGACCATGCCACGCCACAGATTGGCCCAGGCCCAGACCGGAGCATAGACTCACATTGGAAATCCGGAACCTATGAAGTCCTGTTAAACGTGCCCTCCAACGATGGACTGCCAACCTACTTTGGAATCGATCAATCTGGAAGCCAGATGAAAGGACAGTTATCGCCCCCGGGACGCTACGATGGCAACATCTCGTGATCACTATACCTGACAATACCCTTAAATAACACTAACAAACCATAGAAGACATGGAATCCCTCAAGCAAGTCATACTAGCACGCGACGACCTCAAACTCAGCAAAGGAAAACTCGCTGCGCAAGTCTCCCATGCCAGCGTCGAAGCAGCGCTGCGCAGCCACAAAGACGACTTGCAAGAGTGGCGAAGCCAAGGAATGAAAAAAGTCGTGCTCAAAGTCAAAGACCTCAAAGAACTGCTCATGTACAAAGAGATGGCAGAGGATGAAGGCCTCATCGTGGCGCTAATCACAGACGCAGGACACACTGAAGTAGACCCTGGGACAATCACATGCCTTGGCGTCGGGCCTGACAAGGAAGAGAAGATAGACAAGGTCACTGGGAAATTGAAGATGGTATGAGGACACAGCTAGAATAATAGATATCCCACTATCACTTCCTTGAACGCGAACTCGACTTTACGAACTCCACTCCAGCCTCGCCGCGGAATGCCTCATCCCCAGTCACAAACAGAAACTTCTCCTGTTTTGAATAGACATAACCGACCGCATCAAAGAAAGATACATTATCCTTACGACGCGCGGAACGGTACCGTACAGCCTCCAGCAAGAGCGCGCTGTCAACGTCTACAGCATATGGAGAGATGACAGATATCCAACCGTCCGCGATATCCTTCCCGAGATCACGGAGCATCACCCAATAGAACTCAGCGAGCGTTGTCGAAGGCACCACAAAATCCTCATTGATGAATCTTGCGAAAGCCTCATCACCATCCGCCACAGCGATCAAGGCATAAGTGTCAAGACATCTCATAGTCCATACCTGCTGTCAAGCTCCTTCCTAGACTCCTTGAGCAGATCTTTTGGGCTCTTGCTCCATTTTACAGCTCCGAAAAGGTCCTTCAGGACAGTTCCAGACCTCTTGTGTACCTCAAAGACAACTTCCTCATGGGGCTTGAGGCCTAGTTCATCTACCAGATCTTTGGGAATCACTATACCCAATGAATTGCCCCATCTCTTGGTGACTGCGCGAGCCATGACGATCGAGAATCTTGTCTAATTTATAAGTATTACTATATAACCAGAATGTATAACTTAAGATACTCGGATCAGGAATGCACAAGAGTCAACCGCTCCCATCCCTATCGAGGCACAGATATCTTGTAGATTGGGGGGCTGCCGCTCGGAGCCATGATGATGGCCTCCTTACCGTCCTTGTCCTTGACAGAGATCGTGAACTCATATGTCTTGCCAGAGGTTGAAGAGAAAGGAGTCCCACGGACAACACCGGTCGTCGGACTGATATCCATCCCCTCAGGCAGTTTCCCGGTCGCCAAGCGCCAGGCCCACGGGAGAGGGCCGTTTCCGAAGGCACGCAGAGTGGCGCCATATCCAGCACCGGTCTTGGCGTCAGGAAGAGGTATCGTGTCGAAGGCAGGCTGCTGGAATGAGGCGACAGGCACCATATCGCCTTTATTGACCACGAAAGTGAAGAACCCCGTGGCAGTCCTGGATCCGTCAGATACAGTCATCTCGAACTTGTGGGTGCCAGACATGAGCTGGCCTCCATTGGAATGGAACATTCCGGTAAGCGGGTCGACCGCTGTCCCGACAGGCAGGGCAGATAGGTGAGCTACGCTCCAAGTGTACCCGGACAACGGAGATCCACCTTGGGCGCGCAGAGGTATGTTGTCCACGAAATAATACGTCTGCGCGCCCCTAGTCACGATCGCACCAGTGAAGGTCTGGCCTGGAGGGATCTGGAGGGCCGGGCCACCTGACGGGTTTTGATCACCATCCACAGAAGGGTTTTGATTATCGCTGACAACCAGCTGATTGTTGTTATAAGAACTAGACTGCTGGCTATCCTGGGCAGTGTCCTCCTGATACAAAGGCTCGGTCAGCTTATCACACCCGTTCAAGATGACCATAGCACAGACGATGGCGACGATAGGAATGATAGCCATTGATTGTTTCTTGTCCATACGGGCCCCTCATGGACGGCTCGGATATAAATGTTGGTCTGACTTCAAGATGGATGGAAACTATGGGCCAGACAGACAATCAGACCGACTCACGGCTCGGTCTGCGCCTTGAACTGCCCCTGATACTTAGCCTTTCCGACGGTCTTTTGGAACACGAACTGGCAGATCCGCATACCCGCCTCGAGCCTGAGAGGGGTGTGGCCCATGTTGCTTATCTCAAGCACCTGCTTGTTCGAGATGCCCGGCTGCATGAAAGAGGCAGAGATATGTATAAGCAGGCCCAATCGCGCGAATCTCGTGCGGCCCTCAAGCCAGCCGCAAAGGTCTGACGCGAGAGTCACTTTCTCCAGCGTGATGCCAAGGATCGTCTCGCCTGGGCGCACGACAATAGTCTTTCTCTTGACAAGCTTCGTGATGTCTTTATAATCAGTCTTCTTCGCATCATGGACCGTCTTTAGGCGCTTAAAGACACGGAACTTGTCGTCCAAAGTCAGGTCTATGGACCCCGGACCCACGGCTGACGGGTCGTACGGATCGATGGCGATACGCCCTCTCTTGATCGCTTTTAAGATCTCAGGCTTTGTGAGTATCGACATGGAGAGGCAACCAAAGAATCAAGTATATATGAGTTGCTAGACCCGACGCTTACAAAGCTTAATCACGCTCAAAGACCTCAAGGCAGCCATTGGAACTTAAGATAGACAGACCAGTACGCGCGCGCAAGATCTTTGAAGTATTTAGACAGAGACTCTGCATTACTATAACCCCCCTCTTTGAGATGGGCCTCCAATCCGGCAAGATCCTCCCGGACTGTACTTGCGCGGTGGGCCAACTCGATTACCCTCTTGAATGGCCACTCTTCCTGGCGGCATGAAAGAGCCATGCCCAATGCACTGGGACTGAAATTCCCGGAGTGGTAATTGTCCAGCACATTATATTGTCTGGCCGGGGATGAGGGGGTCTCGCTCATCGAAATGGAGAGCGCGATAAGAAGACGGCAGACCTGATCCCCTTCCCGGATTATGCCCGGAAGCTTCTCAACACCAAGATCGGGCTTAATCACCAGGATGACCAGGTCACGTGAGACACCACTCGAGACAAGATGAAGCTCACGGTACGCTTGCTGGGAATAATCCAGGCCATACGACATGAGCCGGAAGAGGCAGGTCATTAGAAAAAGATTTGCCGTATCCGATGAGTGATATCTCGTAGGGGGATGGAAACTGCATGAGCAGGCATCCTAACCAGCTAAAACATCGAGAACACATTCGGCCCGCAATTATTGGCGTCAGGGACCAAGTCGGAATCGCCGCCAATATCTACTATAGTGATAATGTTCTTATTGTATTTCGGCCTGTCTGAATCATATTCAGGAGTCGGGCAATCAGGAAGAGGAAGCTCGGCCTGGGGACGATCTTCTTTAGGCGGAGAACTAGGAAGCGAAGGGAGATCATCTTTTTGTCTAGGCGCATGACAGTACATCACCATCTGTTCTATTCCCATAAGTATCTTATAATGCTGAACGTTTAATAAGTTGAGCGATGATCGCACACTTCACAGTATCTCCGAAGGTGAGTGATTTCTGAACAATAGTGTCAAAAAGCGAAAAC
>JBBSWF010000174.1:0-10024 GCA_038046365.1 Nanobdellota archaeon | reverse complement strand
CTTTTCGGTTTTAGCAACCACTCTTCAGAAATCACTCACCTTCGGAGATACTGATGGTATGCTCCCCCCTCAGTTAGGAGTTTTGACCAGAGAAGAATAGTAATGGATCGTTGCTCTGTTCCCATTGCGAGCGCAGGCCTTGAATTGACTGATAGTCTGGAGGATCTTGTCTAATCCAGAGGAGGCTTCCTGCTCCGCGCGTCGCTTGCCATATGCATACCTCAAAGGATGGTTTGATGTATCCTCTCCATTGAAACGTGCGATTTTGCGGATCATTGGCCTTAAGGAGACTTCGTTCGTTGCGCCTTCCATTCTTTTTTGGTGCCTCTGTCGTGCGAATTGTTCCACTCTCTTCTTTTGTTCGTCATCGCCGGCTATATGTGCTGAGATGTACGCATAATCGAGCGGATAGTAGGTTTGCAAATCCTTGCTGATCTGCAGAGCGAACGATCTCTTTCTTTCGCAATCCGGATGGGCTAGAAGGAGTCCGATTGCGTACTCATGCTTTCCATTGGCGTAGTATAAATCTGCCTGGGCGTAGATATCTCCGCTATATGAGTATGGGTTCATTTCGCTCAAGAATTTGGCTAGTGACAATGTCTTCTCTAGCTGGGCCACATCTCCAGCCATGTGCGCGGCAAGGTATGCCGAATCGAGTTCGAGGAGTCCTCGGGCCCGCTCGCTTGTTATGAAGGAGAGATTTTTCTTGTCTTCTTCATCTGACATCCCTAAAAGAAGTCCTAAATCGTGTGAGGTCTTGCCTCGAGCGATATACAGATAGGCATGTCCAAATAAGATCCATCCAAGACCATTGGGGTTCATGTCTGGGAAAAAGTCAGGTGGTTTATCATCCATCTCTTTCACTGCTTGGCGCCGCATCGTGCGAGCGCTTCGTTGACCGCCTTCCAGTTGATGTTCTTCATGAAGGTCTCGATGTAGTCCTTCCTTTTTGTGGCGTAATCCAGGAAATACGCATGCTCGTACACATCAAGCACGAGTATGGGCACTGCCCCCCAGACACCGCCTTGATTGTGGACATCGCACACGAAATTGAATAGCCTTTTCTCATCAAGGTCATAAGCGAGCACGACCCAGCCGCGGGCTGTCAAGCCGACTGCCTTGAACTCCTCTGTCCACTTCTCGAGGTTTCCAAAGTCGCGCTCGATCGCATGCAGCGCCGCCCCAAAAGGTTTTCCGTCTCCGCCGAGGTTATCAAAGTAGGCCTCGTGGAGCTTTACGCCATTTACGGCGAATGTTTCTTCCACTTTAAGTTCGCGCAAGTCAGAATAAGTGCCGTTCGCCGTCCCTTTGTCAACGCTAGCTAGTTTCTGCCGTATCTCATTTGTCTTCTTGACGTACCCTGCGTAGAGCACGTCGTGGTGCTCTGACAGCTGTTTCTCGCCAAGTCCGGGCAGGGATTTGTATGTCAATGGTTTTATTGTTCTTTCAGTCATTTTGTTGCTCCTTTGCGCTACCGTCAGCTCAGGCGGTTTATTGAGTGTGATTGTCATCTTGATTAAACAAACGAAAGTAGAGTTCCTTATACATATCGCCTGGATATCCAACCACAACATGATCTCGCGTTTCTAATCCGGGGATTATCCCCCGCCCACCTAATGAAACGGGAGCGACTAGAACCCGCCTCTCGTTTGGATTAACATTTAAGAGTGAGAATAAGTCTGCAGGAGGTATCACAAAAAACCTACCTTCTGAAAACCTGTGCTGATGAAGATAACTAAGGTTTAAGTTAGCGTTTTTAGGAAAAAACGCTTTTACAATACCGTTTTTGTCTGAACAATCATTAATGGGGACAAACAAAGGCCAAAAGTATGATTCACCCTGGCTTGAGCTATCAACAGGAAGATCAACACACCGCTCACCGGCATGTTCTTGAATTTTTATAGCAAGAAGGTCATTATCTTTTACCTTAGTACCCCATCCGATCCTGCGTGCTAAACGCGCCTGGGATTTGAAGTCACCATCACAGATAGAGCTAAGATTCGCGATTTGCAATGTTAGTCTCTTATGATCCGATGATACGCTTACGCTACCAACATCAGAGGTGATTTGAGGGAGATCTGAATAGTCCAAATCTGGAGTTTCGCGGCGCCTACTGTACCCGTCCATCCATTCACGAACTCGAACCGCAACATCTCCTGATTGCAATGGTAGACCATACTGGTATGCACTTAAAACCGCAGAGTATAGGCCTATTCCATCACACTTTCCTAAATTTCTTAACTCGCTTGTGACCGTAAGCTCATCGTCCAGGCGGAAAGGGTACAACTCTGGAACTAATTCATTTATCGAATTGGAATTAACTACGTCAACCATCGAATCAAAGAGTGAATTGTTATTTTTAAAGATTACGGTGGACTGCTCAGATTTTCACCGGAGCCGAATCTAATGCAGTGTTGTGGGTCGAATGATCCGGACTCAATCATCTCTCATCAGGCAATGATCTTGCCAGCGAGTTCATCGTCACCACAGTTGCGCCTTCAGAGATAAGCCTCAGTATCTTTGCCATTGACTCTGCATGCAACGAGGGATCCCTTGCCAGGAATTCTTCTCCGCCGATCAGAACTTGCCGATGGGTGAAGTCCCATGGTTTTCCGTCTATTATTGTCTCTGCTTTGATTGTGCCGTTTATATTCTGGAATCGCGCGGAGAGTTTGTGGGTGTAGGGGAGATTATGGGTTGAGTATTGGTTGGATAGTCCAGAATAATACTTGAATCCCATGTTGACGAGCAGGTCGTCGTGGGTGACTGGGTTGCTTCGGAGAAGTCCAAAGTAGGGCATGCGCGATCCGGACACGTTCACTCCAAACTCGTTCTCTAGGAACGCCTGGGTCTTTCTCAGGTCATCCTGTTCAGCGGTTATCTTTCTTGCGCCTGCCTGGCTATGGTACCAGTTCTGGGCTCCGATCTCTACAAGTCCATCTTTCGCCAGGATAGTTATCCGTTCCCTAAGTTTAGGGTCTAGTGTCTCGAATACTATCATGTCCCTAGGCGTCACAAAGAGGGTCACTGGAAGCCCGTACCGTTCGGGTATTGACAAGATATCGCCTAGTCCTTCCATCCCCGTAGCCCAAGGGTAGGGCAAGCCGCCATTGTGAGGGCCGATGAGAGGGGAGAACCAGGGTATCAATGAGGGATCGTTGCAGGTTAGGTCATCTGGAGCCACACCAAGTCTTGTGGTCTCATTATGGCAAGGAGAGAGCGCGTGTTGGCTTCTCTTGTTCACGTAAAGACCGCTTTCGATATCGAACGTCAACGCCAGAGCGTTCCTTGACCTTCCTTGGTTGAGCATCTGGGCTAGTCCCCTGGGCTGCGGTAGTCCCATCGCCTTGAGGCTATCTATGGGTATCGCCCCATCAAGGCTGGCGCTGTAGCAGGCGCTTCCCGCACCAGACCTGTAAGCGATGTCTTTGATGAGATAGAATGAAGATAGGACTCTATGTCCTTCTTCTGCAGATTTCTGCTGGCAGGCAAGAGCTATCATTTCGCCAAGGGTCATATGCTTGCCGCTGCGCGGTATGTAGAAATGGAGAGGTAGGCTCCGCGTGTATTTCACGTAGTCTGCAAGGAAGTTTATCGCATATTCAGCTTCTTTTTTATCAATCGGTTCAAACAATTCGTTGGGTTCCAGGGTTAGTCGTCCCTCCTTGAATTTGTCAGTTTCCAGGTGGAATGTCGAGTTGAAGTGTATGTCTGCTGCCCGTACAGTGTACCATCCGGACTCGATCAGTGTGTTCTGGGTTACGTTGAGTATGATTTCCTCTCCGCTAGCGCTAGTTCCGATAATCTCAAGCAAAGGGAACAATTTCATCGAGCCTGTTGGGTCACGGAAATCGAATTTCGCCAGTGAGATATTCACAGGTCGCATGACGATTGTCAGGTTCATGTCATGATTGAGTTGGAACCCAAGGGGGTTTGATATTTCGTAGGAGGCCTGCTCAAAGCCAGGGGAGTCAGCCTTTAACAGATACTCTCCTTTCCAAAGACGCAAAAAGCCGTTGCTTGTCTCGATATAGTCAGCCTCTGGCCCTGTTGAGTGGTAGACTGTTACGTTGGCCACGATGGGCACTCCTCCAGAAGTCACGACTTGGATATCAATCTCGAAAGGCCATATCAGATATGTCGGTATCGACACAAGGACCGCTAGCGCAAACACTATATATAACACGATTTTGTCCATCCGACATTTTCAGATTTTCCTTCTTTTATATGTTCCGAGAGGAGAGGCTCATCAGTTATGAGAATGTTGGAGCCAGAGAAAACCGCCTTGATTTGATAAACCTTTTAAATATAACCGGAGTCCTTAGCGATGGTATGATCAGCAGGAAATCGACCTCAGACAAGACCAGAGAAGAGTTCGCATCCAAGCGGCGCAAATGGCTTCTCACTTGGTTTATGGCAATAATCATGGTCTCTTCGATATTTGGGTTCATAATGGCGGATCAATCAGGCAGTCAGACGAATCAGGACTATAAGCAGTTCAAGGTAGAGCGGACAACTACAGGTTACTCGATAAATATGGACAAGACCCGGACTATCCTCACTTTCGACCACCCGATATCTGCCGAATCTGTAAAAGTAGACCCTGTAGTGTGGGATATGCTGAACAAGACAAAAGTTATGGGAGTTACATACAACCAATCTGATGATCGCGCTGAGGTTTTCGGTGAAGCCCAGTTCCTGTTAGAGAAAGATCTCTTCATTGCCCCAAGGATATATGTCCAGAGAGGGATGTTCAACGCTTCAGGCACCAATCTGCAGTCGATATCCTGCGCCAACGCTGATCCTGCGTTTCCGGTCATGCTCCTTAGAATCGGCGATGAGACACGGATCTGGGCAGATGGATCTTGCATAATGGTCCAGGGAGTCTCTGCCACAGATGTTCGTCGTGCCACAGATAAGATCATCCTGGGTCTTGCGGGGGTAGTTGATCGTGAGTGATATTAGAGATGCAGATTCAGTAAAAGAGAGCAAGAAGGAGAATTGGATCGCGATCATCGGCGCGGTCGTCCTTGCCGCGATCATCATGTATGCTTCATTCTGGCAGGTCACGAACAAGGATATCCCAAAGACCGAGACTATATCATACAACGGTTTCAAGTTCGAGCATATCGAGGGGATGTGGTATACCAAATGGCAGAAGGGCAGCACGATATACTCTATCCCGCTCCGATTCAATCCCGAGCAGGTCCAGGAAGTCAAGATACTGGGTGAATTGGGCCAGTCCTTTAATCGCCCTCATATGTATGTCTCTTTCGATCCAAACAAGGGGAATTTCTCGGTCATTGCCCTTGCAGCAGGCGAACTCTCGCTTTCCATGGTTCGTGCGCTAGGTGTCAAGCCTATCGCGGCCTGCAGTGCCAATCACACGGCCTGCATGGATCGACCGATCATCTCATGCCCGACGCCAAACGCCACAGTAATCATGCTGGAGAATGAAGGCGACCCGGCGATCTGGCTCAAGGGGGACTGTGTCTCTATCAGAGGGGCTGGTCTGGATCTTGTCAAGGCAGTCGACAGGCTGCTCTTTTCATGGTATGGGATTATCAAGTGAACTGATTAGCAAATTGTTTAAACCGCCTGCCTATGAGGGATGTTATGGTGGATCATTATTTCACTTCAAAGCCTTCTTCTCAGGATGACCAGCAGATAGTCATTGCAGACATCAGAGGAGTCCACGTCGAGCTGGTCACATCTTCAGGAGTGTTCTCCAAGTCTCAGGTCGATGAAGGCTCGGCTCTTCTCATAGAATCGGCGGTTGTCAGGCCAGGCTCAGATGTCCTCGATCTCGGATGCGGCTATGGCCCGGTAGGCATCATCCTTGCCAAAGCCTTCCCAGACTCAAGGTTCACTCTCTCAGATGTCAACGAGCGCGCTGTGGACTTGGCGAAGATTAACATCAGGAGGGATAGGATAAAGAACGCGAAAGCCATTGTCAGCGATGGATTCAAGGCCATAGAAGGATCGTTCGATGCTATCCTTCTCAATCCACCCCAGACGGCAGGAAGGGATCTCTGCATCAGTCTCTTTGAAGGTTCATTCTATCACCTCAAGCCAGGCGGAGCCCTCCAGATCGTCGCTCGCCACAACAAGGGAGGTTCGACATTGGCTAAAGAGATGGAGCGCATCTTCGGCAACGTCAAGACTATATCCAGGAAGTCTGGGTATCACGTGTATCTTAGCGAGAAGAGATGAGTCTGTGAGACCCCGTTTCTAAAGGTTTTTATGCCAAGCGCAATGGTATCAGAAGATGGAACATTGCGTTGTGGGCATCATCGAAAAAGAAGATGCGGGGGTCAAGAGATATCTCCTTGTCGCTTCAAAGAAGGATTTCGGCAAGTTCACAGGATTCTACTACCCTCCCGGAGGCCATCTCAAGCCAGGTGAAGACGAGTTTAGCGGTCTCGTTAGGGAGATTCAAGAGGAGTTGGGGATTGAAGTCACTAGCGCGAAGAAGATTGCCACGACGTCATCTGACGTCAAGGACCAGGTCACTCATTGGTATTCCTGTCGGGTGTCTTCATACGAGATCAAGATGGATGGGTCTGAATTGCTCGATGCGAGCTATTTCTCAAGAGAGGATATGCAGGGATTGAGGATCTGGCCTGCGACGGCCAGGTTCTTCGAGGAGTTCGTGTTCAGATTTCAGTCACTCCATCCTTAGTCAGCGCGATCAGCCGGAATCCCACTCCACATTTCAATACCGCCGACAGCACAGCCATATGCTCCTTCCCGTCTCCAGAGATCATATTCAGCCCGACCTCTGTGCCGCTTATCTTTGGTTTGAGGTGAGTGACGAGATTCTCGACCACTGCTCCCATCGGTTGTGAGAAGTCGACTTTCACAAGCTCCATGTTCGCCCTCAAGGGAAAAGGTGCCTCAGACGCCACAGGCACTACAAGCATCACTTTGCCCCAGTTCATCTCGAAAGCCACGCGTTCTACATGCTTGGCTGTGCCGGCTCCAGAGGATACCACTGCTACAAGGTCAGTCATCTACTAAGGATTGAGTCAATGGTTAAAATGGGTTTCGATGAGGATTTTCGATTCTTTCGTAAAAGTGATCATAAGACTCACTTGATCATTCAATCTGATCTAGGAGATCATAGACTAATCCTTATCTTGATAATGATTAAATGAATAAGAAAGATAAAGAAAAAGAAGTTCTCGTCGACTTGCTTACGCGACCAAAGTCTGTTCGACCTTGACGATCTCAGACTTGTAGATCTTGCGAGCTTCGCCGTTGACAGGCTGGAAGTCGAGTTGGGCCTTATCGCTGAGCAGATCAGAGATTGACACATAGCCCTCGTTTGATTGGGGCTCGAAGTCGATCCTTGAGGTGTCGGTCAGCGTGTAGACCTTCATCGTTCCCTCGTTGTCAAGAATTGCGTTGCCAGTCAACAGGTTGTGCGTTCGGTGGGTTGTTCCAAGGACGCGTGAGAACTGGTTGAAGCGATTGAGCATGTGGGAGAATCCATCCTGGATGCGGATGTTCTTGACCACCTGGAATGTGGTTGCCGCAGAGGCATACCTGCTGTCCCAGCCGCCGTACTTCAAAGCATAGTCCTCGGGTCTCAAAGCTGTAGCCGCAGGGACTGCTAGCAAGAGCAGGATCCCGACCGTTGCCAAGAGGTTTGCTGTTTTCATTTGTTGTTCACCTTCCGTTAGTTCAGGGGGTTCACTGCACCTCTTCGAACACTTGTCCTTTGTAGGGACTGACAGCCATAGCATATGGCTGCTGAAACGAAGCGTTCGTAAACCACCCGAATATTTAGTTTCCACTAAAAGGCCTGGATATATAAAGGTTTCGTATTCCGAATACATTACAGTGTTCTAGGCAGATTGCAAGAAACTTATAACCCGTAATCGAGGCTGCCTCGATCGATCTGTTTTTAGACGATAAAAAAAGCCAGGCTCAACCAGGGTTCGATTATTGGACCATCTGATGATCCAAGACAAGGCCTGTTGAGATAGATATTTAAATAGTAACAACTTCCGAGTAACAACTAAGTGGTATCCATGAAATACGGCATTTTACTATTGGCGCTGGTATTCTCTTATTTGATAGCCTCATGTTCGCAAGACCAGTCCACGATCAATGCTATGCCAATTGAGGAGCTATCCCCTCCGGTCACATTGGCGGTCAAGAACTATACAAAACCAATCCTTGTGACAGGTCCGCAGACCTGCGGTGGTGCAATGTGCGCCAAAGGACAGGAGTGCCTGGACAACAAGTGTGTCTGTGGCAAAGATAACAAGAAGTGCGGCGATGCATGCATCGCCAAGGAGTCCTGCTGCTCTGATTCTGACTGTCAGGGCACTGAGAATTGCATCCTTGGAAAGTGCGAGTTCTCCTGCTCAAGGGTAATCTGCCCTGCGAACCAGATCTGCTCGCAAGATGAGAAGAGATGCACCTGCCCCGAGGATTACCGGTTTTGCCAGCCTCAAAACAAGTGCATACCAAAGGACTACTGCTGCGATCGCTTTGACTGCGGTCGCGATAGTGTCTGCACCCAGACTGTTTACTCAGCCCATGTGTGCCTCAACTCCAAGCAGCCTTTCTGCAAGTATCTAGGCGACAAGATCACCAAGACTATTGCAGTCAATAACCGAACGTACGACGTTACCGCCTCCGAGTTCCTTTACGGCAACAAGGTGAAGATCGTAGTTGACGGAAAGGCCTTCACGATGGAGAACGGTGGCAAACAGAAAGTGTCTGATGGATTGACCCTAGCTGTTGATGATGTCCGTGAGCTAGGCGGCAGGTGCCGGGTCATCGATGAAGGCATCTGATTTATCTTCGCCACGAATTGATGAGATTTTCTTTCAAGTTAACAATTAAATAGGTCTGGCAATCCCATCATGTTATGGCGACGGTATCTGTCTGTTTGGTCACTAGAGATGATGAGAAATATCTCGAGCGATCATTGCTGCCTATCAAGGATCTTGTGGATGAGATTATCATAGTGGATCTCGAGAGCAAGGATAGCACCGCGGAGATAGCCCGGCGTTTCACCAATAAGTTCTCGGTCCGGCCTTTCGACAATGATCTCTCAGCAAGCAGAAACGCAGCGGTCAGGCAGGCTTCCATGGACTGGATACTGGTTCTCGATGCTGATGAGATCGTGTTCAAGGAAGAGATGCGCGCTCTCAAGAAGTTCATTGTTAATGCAGAGGCGGACGCGTATATCCTTCTGACCAGGAATTACACGAATAATCGTAAGCTGATGGGGTGGGCTGCATCATCAGTCATCGCAGGTTTCGATGGGTTCACAGTCTCCAAGTCCATCCGATTGTTCCGCAACTTCAAGGGGATAAGCTACAGGTACCCAGTCAATCCTACGCTCTTGCCCACATTGCACGCGCTAGGCGCCAAGATAAGCGAGATCGACGATGTGGTAGTCCATAATCTTGGTTATGACCCATTTGAGGTTCTCCGTTTCGACTGGCTTATCAGCCAGGTTCGGGAGTTTCCACATGATATCGCCAACCGCTACTTCCTAGCGTCTATGCTGATGCAAAAAGGTCAGCTCGACAAGGCTAAGGAGCACTTCGGCGAGATCGCAAAGATCGATGCCAAGTTCAAGCGCACACTGACCAATTTAGGCACTATCTTGATGATGGAATCCCGCAACGATGAGGCTGCGCGCGTTTTCCTAAAGGCAATCGAAGTCGATGAGAATGATGTCGGGGCGTATAACAATTTGGGAGTGCTGTTCAAGATGGCCCGAAATTATGAGAAGGCTGAGTACATGTTCAAGAAGGCCATCCAGGCCGACCAAAAGGACCCTCGCCTATTCAGGGCTCTCGCGTTGGTCTATCTCGACAAGCAGGACAAAGACGCAGCGAAGAAAGTCATCGATGCCGGCCTTTCCCTGCATCCCAAAGATAAAGATCTAAATGAGCTGAAAGCACGGGTCTGATTAGCGAGTGTTTCTCAAACAGAATCGGGCGGCTTTGCGCGGAAACTAGTTGTCGTGGTTGAAGTATGCGGTTCTTCTGCGGTT
>JBBSWF010000173.1:0-1918 GCA_038046365.1 Nanobdellota archaeon | reverse complement strand
TACAGTATTCCCTGAACGAGCCCAGCCATCAGGCTGGCGAGTTCGGGAATACTGAAAATCACGACATATTTAAAAATAGTATCGCCATCATCACCCCCATGAGCGATACAATCTGCATTCCAAAAGAAGAGTACGACTTCCTGATCAGATGCAGGCACATCGTGGCATCTGAGTTCAGCGAAAGATTCTCTGACCGATTCATCGCCGCAGTCAAAGAAAGCGAGGAGTCGCACAGACGCGGAGAATCCATCCGAGTCAATAATCCCCCGGAGAGGAGAGCTCTTTTCGACTCTCTCTGAGAAGGATGGCTTATCAGGAAGTCTTGACGCGGCCTTTTCTGAACGATGTCAAGGACATCAAGAAAGACAAGAATCTGCTCGACCGTCTTGACAAGAAGATGGACGAGATCGTCGAGCAGCCCGAACACTATCCGCTGAAGCGCCATAACCTCAAGGGAAAACGAGCAGCCCATGTGGGGTCTTATGTCGTAGTCTTTGAAGTCCAAGGAGAAGAAATCGTGTTCCTGAGGTTCAAGCATCACGATTTCGCATATGATTGACCAGACCGATCCACGGCAGCCGTATTGTGATTCTCTAACCGACTCTCTTCCCCTTGCCGATCTGGAAATGCCGATTCAGCACGTATCCTAATTCTAGCCCAGTCGGAATGTCTTTGTTGCTGTAAAGGATGATGACGTTTGATCCAGCGTCCAATCTCTTAGTGAGGGAAGGAAGAGACTTGGGTGATTTCAGTCTCTTTATAGACCATCCTTGGTATGACTTACTAACCTCATCAGTGTTACTGATCGCTCCTCTTTCTAAGACGAACCGCATGACCATGGCTATCGTGTCGTCAGCGGATATGAGGACGTCAACTTGATCATGCCTCTTCTGGCCAGCGGGATAATACTCGAACTTTGTGAACTGGACCATCTCTTCTAGCACTTCGGACCGTTCCCGAGCCGCCTTGACAATGGAAGGTATCCTCCTGGAAAAACCTTTGAGCGCATATCCTGTAATATCTTTGCCAAGATCCGAGGTCTTCGCAGGAAGCTGGCCATCCGACGATCCGCGAGAATCAGGGAGCAACAACTTCGCCTGGTCTGAACCTATCTGCTTGACATATCGGTCGACTGAACCTCTTATCAGCTCTTTTACTTCATCGACTTGGGCGATCCTCTGCTCAAGATAGCCCGAAGGGCTGGACACTTGCCCTGGCTCGGGTTGATGGATCATGCCAGCGTCGGCCCAAGCGGTGTCTTCCACGATCGCAAGATAGGAGTTCTTGCAGATCAGGGCGCGGAGATACTCTTCGCGGAGATCCTGGTCCGGGTCCTTAGCGTTCCTATATCTATCTTGGATACGCTTGAAATACCTGTCGTTGTGGCTGCTTAGCACCTCCGCATGCGCCAAGAGCGCCTTGCCGTGTCCCAACGGCTTACCCGCGATCATCCTCTCCAAGTCGAGCCCGCGCCTGCCTATCACTTCGATTGGAACGCCATCCTTGCTGACAAGCCGAGGGTCTGCATCATTGAGCGCAGCATCATACTCCTTCTTCAAATCAGGATCAGCAAGGACCTTGTACGCTTTGGTCAATAAATCACTCCTTCTTTGCGCCGCTTCCTGGAGCTCTTTTGCGGCGTTAGCAACCATATCCGGATGCCATCTTTTTATCGTTGAACGATACGCTTCGACCACAGTCTCTATCGAAGAGAATCGATCCACACCAAGGATAGAATAATGATCCACTAGATACCCTGGACTGCCTGGGGAGGCACCCCTCTCGTAGAAGCATTGTCTATCTTTGCTCATGCCACTAACGGAATCTGATCTCTTTAAAAGCATTGAGGACCAATCGGGCTCTTGTTTAGTATCGATATCGGTTAACATCTGAGGGGGTTTAAGAATGGCTGAGCAGC
>JBBSWF010000172.1:0-1624 GCA_038046365.1 Nanobdellota archaeon | reverse complement strand
ACCACGAATTTGATCGAAAATCACAACTTTTGACTTCCAACTGTCGAATGTGGGCTTTCCGGATCCCAATCGATCATTTCCCGCTAGTCCCCAATACCGATCAGTCGCGGATCACTCTCCGTCGCTCCCCGCCATCAATGATGAATTACCAATAGCAACAAAGAACCCATCAAACACAAAGTATCACCAATCGAAGAAACCGCCATCTATCAATCAAACCCACCTAAAGAATTCCCCGCTTATAATTTACATCCCGAAAGGGACATTGTCAGTCACGCACGCTTCTTGGATGTCTTGCATCAGGGGCATCGCGCTAACCCAGATCAATGATAGGTACTGCCTCTCAGACATCAGTTTGCTCAAGTGAGTCACCTATTGGTATTTCCGCCTCAAGAAAGAATGCTCCGAGCGTCTTGTTGTTCTTTATTGCGTTGTAGCTTACCATCAAAACACCTCTTAACTCGTGTGGGCGAGTCTGATTTTACTTCCGGGAATCTTGGTATATATTGGTTTGGATTCATTTTGGATTAATAGACGATAAAAATAGGAAATAGAAAATGATAGCGTCGTATCTTTTTTCCCCGGATTCATCACCATTACATAAATAATATTCTAATTCGAATAAAAGCGATGTCACTAAAAAATGAATCCATGGTGTTACTTTATTTTCCGAGAAAATCGAAAAGAAAAAGGTTTGGCTAATTTTACCGTCGGCAAAATTTGATCATTGCTCTCAAGTAATATAGAAAATAATTTGGAAAGTTGTTTTACTGGAACGAAAAATCCAACGAATGGTAAAAACACGCAAGATCACTTCAAAGAAACAGAAATCTTGAAGAATCCAAATATCATCGCTAATGCAATCCGCTCGATCCGAACGCCGTTGCTCCGCGCTGCGTCTGATCAAGCTCTTGCACTTCCTCAAAGCGTGCCTGCACGAACGGCTGGACGATCATCTGCGCGATCCTCATCCCTTTCTCCACCTTAAACGATTCAGTCCCGCTATTTCTCATCACGACCCCTATCTCGCCGCGATAACCGCAGTCTATCACTCCAGCGAGCGTATGGATGCCGTGCCGGGCGGCCAGGCCGCTGCGGTCCCATATGAGCCCTACATGCCCTTCTGGGATTGCAGTCGCGATCCCGGTCGCCACGGTCAGCACCTGTCCAGGTTCTATCACCGCCTCTTCCCTTGAGCGCAGATCGAACGCCGCGTCGCCTTCCTTGGCGTACTTCGGCAGTTCGACGCTTTTGTCTATCCTTTGGACCTTCAGAGTAGGACAGTGAGATGATATAAGACGCCCGCGCTGGCTCTCATTCATCGGCACATAGAAAGAATTCGAGGACACCACAGCTTCTTTGGCCACATCCCCGTTGTTCATACACGAGAAGTTCAATAGGAGATATTTAAGCGATGTTGTGATGGAAGATAGATATTGATCGGGCTAAGATTTATTGAGATAGTTAATGGTAGATATAGGATAATTAGGCGGTGTCCCAAATTGGGTTAGGATTTGACCACCTCTTGTGCGGATGTTGTGAAGACATCTTTATATGTTCGCTGGTTTGGAGAGACTATCTGGTTTGTCCGTGATTTCGGCTTTAAATGGCGCTTTCTTCTGAC
>JBBSWF010000171.1:0-8773 GCA_038046365.1 Nanobdellota archaeon | reverse complement strand
CTACACCACCGGTGATCGCGCTTCGCGCTCAACACCGGTAGGAAAACCTATTATATGTTCATTTTTTATTTTTAGGGTTCTATATTCTAATCAAGAATTCGGGTAAGTGCGTAAACGAATAGAGGCCCGTGGCTGAAAAAAGCGGTTTTACCATAGGAAGACATAGCTAAAAACGCGGAATTCAATCCTCGTGGCTCACAACAGCCGACAAGGCGATCGTGACGACCAAAGCGACCCCGACGACGCCAGCTATAAGGCCGGTGTTTATCGCGCCAGTGGCTGCAACGACAGCACCAGCCAGGCCAGGCGAGAGCGACATCGAAGCGTAGCCCAGGCCAGCGACGATGATCGCGGCTCCGGCGACGCGGATAAGAGTCCAATTGCGCTCAGAAAGGGTCTTTGCTGGAGGCTCTTTCGGCATCGGCGAAGAGGGCCAACTGGAGAGCGGAATATCCTTTATAGTGACTCGATCCATCCGCACCCTGCCCATGAAACGGTATCTTTGAAGACTGGTTTTTTAATGGTTTCGATAGGTCAAGCAGCGAAGATTAGGCAAGTGGCGAAGAAACCAGGCAGCGATCTTATCTTGAGAGCCAAGATACGAATTAGAAACATATAAAAAGCTGTGAAATGGAAAACAGTAAATCAGTGGTGGAAACAGTAGGGGGATGGATAGATGCAGTTACACTTAACTAAAAAACCTAAGTCACCTATAATCATAGAGGGATTTCCCGGATTCGGACTGGTCGGAACAATAACAACAGAATTCTTGATAGATCATCTTAAATGCGAACAGATAGGGCGATGTTATTTCGAGAACACTTTACCGACGATAGCGATACATCAGGGGGAGATAATCGACCCCATATCTATCTACTACAACAAGAAAGCAAACCTCGTCATAATTCACTCGATAACAAACGCAGCAGGCATAGAATGGCAAGCAGCTGAGATGATAAGCGCGATCGTTAAGGATCTCGACGCCAAAGAAATAATCTGCGTCGAAGGCGTAGGATCACCACAGGCTGAAGGAGAGCGGGTATTCTTTTACACAACCGAGCCAGGAATAGCCAAAAAACTCACTTCTGCAGGTGTAGCCCCCCTAGGCGAGGGCATAATTGTGGGCGTGACCAGCGCGGTCCTAATGAAGACCATCAAGCCTACATCCTGCATATTCGCAGAGACCCACTCGAACCTGCCGGACAGCAAGGCGGCAGCCAATGTCATCAAACTCCTTGACAAGTATATCGGGCTGGATGTGGATCCCGCCCCACTCATAAAGAAAGCCCAGGAGTTCGAAAGCAAGCTCAAAAATATCATGGATCAAGCATCCCAGGCCCAGAAACAACACGAGAACAAGGACCTGCGGTACATGGGATAGCGACGACAAAAAACTCCGGAGAGGGGCCGGAAAAGAGGCATCTGCGATGGTGCCTAACAATCGATTGAAAAGATGTATGGTGGTCATCACTTTTGGTCAATTTCGTAGATTGAACTCTCACTTTATGGCATTTTTTCCATAGAGAAAAGAATGATTGTGGGCTGAATTGGGAGGCTGTATTATATAGTTTAGATTAGTCCTGATTAATTAGTGCTATTGGATTAGATAGTATAGGAACAGATTGTTGTGATTATCCTATTAGGAAAGATATATCCCGATGGCATTGCCAAGCCCGGACCAATCGGTTTATCGTCGGAGATTTGGATTTTTAATGAAAAATTGGTGTTTCACAAATAATGAAATGCGTTTGGAAACAGTGGTTTAGCCAGATAGAACCATATCGTCGATAAAATCAATAATTTCATGAACCATAGTTTTAACCCAAGACAGTGCTAGTTTGCATGAAAAACACGGGGTTTACGACGAAAGGCAGGAATTCTTAGGCAGATCAAGAAAACGCTCAACCCATTAAGGCAGAACCCCCTATCGACGACAATGTATGTCGGGATAATCTCTGAACGCTATTTCGGGAACCGCCACGGGTTTGAAGAAGATTAGTTTATCGTCGAAGAAAATGAAAGGGGGATCGCAGATAGCCTACCTTGTTCGACGATCTTGTAAGGGATTTTCCGAGAATATGGCTATTTGGCCCGCGTTTTGGTTTTTTTAGCGCAGAACCCCGGTTCTCGAGGAAGAACACCTCGACCTTGCGAGTCTGGATAATCACAGAATATCAGCGATATCAACGACAGAGTCGGGATGATGTTGGATTGAAGGGGTTTGGAGGGTTATCGAAGGCAGACCAGATCGGAGAATCCGTCGGGAAAATCGCTGAAAGAGTGCATTGAAAAAATGGAATAGACCGGATTAGATGCACAACGAAGGTATCCAAGAATACATTTCCCTAGCCCGAGCCAAAAAGTCTCGCCTACGGGCTTCTAATCAAGTTTCACGAACAAAATATGGCCTGATCCACCCCTGATTTTGGCATGTTTTGGAGGGACTGATTAAATTATTTAATAAATTATCAGAGATTGATTTTAGGATGATTTATTTGATTAATTATTAAATGTTTTAATCGTCGGATTAATCCCGACTGACGTAATCAATTTACCCGTCTGTATTAATTGATTATCACTTAATCAATTTGATTTAGGTTTTTATCAAATCTTTTAGTAAGCGGTAAAATCCCAACAGGCAGCACCCATTATCCCGAAAGGATTTTATACTAGAACATGCCAGCACACGGCATGAAGTTCCAACTAGCACATACAGAAGCACAGCCAGACGCCAACAGCGACGAGATAGCGCGCACGATCCTAGCACGGTTCGGCCTATTGCCAAGGAAGAAAGACGGTCAGGCAAAGATGCACTCACTTCTCCTCGAGATGTACGAGAGGAAGAAAACGGCGAACCGAGAGAAGAAGCCAGAGGCTGCTGTGATGACCGTCGAGGACATGGGCGTGTTCGCGGGCATAGCACGGCAGACCATGTACGAATACCTCAATCGGTGGCTGGACCTAAACATACTCAAGAAAACCTCATTTGTCGTCGAAGGCAAAGTCACGATAGGCTATGAACTCAACGGCCCCACCATAGAGGCAGCGTTCAAGAAGGCCCAACAGACCTTATCCAACCACGTCGAGACCTCCCTCGAGCTCGTATCGAGGCTTCAGAACGAGGTAAAACGGGACAAACTCAAGGCCCATGCAGCGAACCAAACAGGCTCATTCGTGAAAAGTGAGAGTTCAACCCTGCCGGATACCCAAAACCCCGGCTCAGGCGACCAGTCCGGCACCCAATAAGCTATTTCTTGAAAGTGAGGGGCCAGTCCCCTGCCTACATCCAAGCAGTCAGGGGAGCGTCAAGATGCACCAGATTGGCCTTTGCCTGCTCCTGTCGGAACTTTGCATCAAGTGAGAGCTTGACAGCCTTTCCCACATAGCGCTTCTTGACAGGCACGCCCTTCTCGATCAGGTTTGAGATGTACCCCGCGACAAGAACCTCAGAGGAGCCCATTTTCGAGGATATCTGGTGGTAGCCGACCTCGGGATCGTCTTCGGTCAGAGAGTATATGGCCGAGAAGACCTGCTTCTCACGATTAGTGAGTGAACCGACCTGGAATTGAGGCTCGACCTTGCACTTGCTGACCTGGAGCTGCAATGCGTCGAGGCGCTCGGAGATAGAATCGACTTTCTTCGCTATCTCGACCAGAAAATCGAAGTTCGAGCCCACTTCCTCGGTGTTCTCGTTTATGGCCTGGCGGTGGTCATCGAGCTCTTCGCGGATCGATGAGATGACTGCCACGACCTCTTCATGAAAAATCTCTTTGTCGTCGGAAAATACCGGCTTGCATACTGCTGAATCTATCACTAACTCACTCATTATCTACCACCCCAATGTAGGCGAATTGCGCGAAGAGGTGATATTTATAGGTTTCTAACCTGAATAGCGACAGCGTCGGAAGAGAGCGAATAGACCTTCTCTTTGCCGTTAGGCAAGACATGCACAGTGCCTTCCTCCTCAACTTCAGCCAGCAGGCGATAGAACGAAGACCTAGAACAAAGAGCCTGCTCGTCAACGACAATCTCTCTTAGTTGCAGGCCTGAGATCTTGTTGTATTTTTGGATCAAGCCACGGATCATGTTCTTGATGTACTCCTTGGAGTTCTGCTGGACCTTCTTGGCCACCTTCTCCTGGAGGGATGAAATCGACGGCGATGAGGCAGGGGCTGATGCTTTCTGCTCAAGGCGCTCGACAATCTGGCTCATCCGGGTCAGCACTTCTGAGGTCGGCTCCATCTGAGGCGCCTCGATAGGCCTTGAAGAGAGGGAGGCAATCTTGCGGTCCATATCAGCGATTCTGGCACGCAGCTCCTGGATATGGGCCTGGGCTTTCTCGTCCACAGCACTGTTGCGCAAGGCGTGGCTCTGCACCTGCCTGGAAAGGTGATTTATGAGCTCCTGCTGGGCCTTATTCTGGGTGTGCAGGTAGCGGATCCACTCATAGAGATTCTGGACGTCCTTGCGGACATGATTGAAGGAAACAGCGACGAGCTGCTGATGGACAGCAGGATGATGATTAGGTTCCTGGGCCTTTTTCTTTGTGAATAACCCCATAAACGGAGTCCATGAAGCGCCCTTATAAATAATTTTCTATGATTTGCCCAGAAAATTAATATGACAGTCCTGGCTGGGATTGACCGGAAGTCTTATGTGAGACTGAGACAGTTTACCGTCAAAAATCCGGCCAGTCCCAGGAAAGTCCTAACTATCTCCAGCGGCGTGGGACTGAGGTGAGACTGAAGAGAAAAACAATCCTTTAAATTCAACGAGTGTGTACAATGAAGGTATGGAACCAATATTCGCATATTTAACAACGGATGGTTGGAAAAGAGACCTTGAGACAACCATCTCCGATTTAAAGGGAGCATACCGATTAATAGACACGGTCCATAATGATGAACAGGGGAGTATTGATGTCCGGGTTTGCACTGGCACATTGTTTCTGCTTGCAGGGATAACATGGACATATGTTTCTGCCCTGAACGTACAGAAAGGATATTACCAGAATGCAACAAACGGCGCATTAACGGCCACTTGCTTCTACGTATGCGCGGGTATGCACTTTGGCCGAGCCGGATCAAAAAAAGATTAGTCCCTCCTTGAAATATGAAGCCTGTACGTGAAAAGTGAGAGTTCGAACCCAAAAAGAGACCCTACCCATCAAGCTTGAACCCTTTCACAGCCAATTCCCGCCGGGCCTGCTCGATCTGGATACACTTCTCAAGGGAGGCATTGGCCCCTTTCAAACGGCTGATATGGAGGTCGGTAGCCTTGATGACCCCATCGATCAGGCGATCGATATCCTGGACCGAACCATCCACTGAATACTCTGCACCCATGACGCGGCGGGCGTAGAAATCCAAGAGGCTCTGGCCGTAGAAATGACGGCAGTACTTGCCGGCGGCCTTGCGACCGAACTTCTCATCGATATACTTAACCTTCTTCACAGCAGCGTAATCCTCGTCACTTACCATGAGGATCATCTAGGATAGGCGACTAATAAACATTATCTGTACGGATAAGGCGGAGGCGGGCCATACGTAAAAAGTGAGCGCGAGGCGTGATCAAAACCTTTAACAAAAACAGAACAGACTACTAATCGATCATTTCAGCTCTTTTGAGGCCTTCTTGGCCAACTCGTCAGAGTTCTTGCGCAGGGTCTTGATAGCCTCAAGGACCGCTTTTTTAGGATCAGAGCCGCGCTTTGTCTCGACGATATATCTGGGCTTGCCAACGAGAGGGTGGCTGACATGATAGCCGGCGACCTTGACATCTTCGTTCTGGAAGAGCTGTCTCTTGAGAGCGTTGCTCACTGTGTGGGTGACTCCTTCGACCTCAAACATGAGGCGGTTGGCCTTGTCTTCGAGAATGCGGACGTTCATAAGAAATCTGGAGTAGGGAGGGATTTATATACGTTTCTGTGGCGAGTCCGTGTTGCGGGAGGCTGTGCCGCAGGGGGTTGAGCGGGGGCGAGAACCAATATCTGCGGGTGCGTGAAAAGTGAGTTATATCGTCGATATCGCAAATCCGAAACAAATATAACTAGCTAGTGCCTAATTTCCACACATGGCATTCATCCGCATAAAGACTATCAAAGGGCATAAATACGCCTATCTAGTAGAAAACCACTGGACCGGAACAAGCTCGAGGCAGAAGGTCAGCGAGTACCTCGGAAAAGTGTTCGACCTGCCAGCGAAGCAGAGCGCGCCGGCGCCAGACATGAGCGGAGACTTCAAATCGTGCGCAGATGAACTCATCGCGTGGCACCTTGCACAAAGAGGATTTAGGCGCAAAGACCAACAGCTTGTCAAAGGAAAGCTCGCGTTCGACCTCAACAAACAGACATTCTTCGACGACGGAGACGAAGCGACGTGCGTCATCAAAGCGAACGACGGATACCTGTGCAAGAAGACAGTCGCTGACCTCAAGTCATATGTCGCGACAGGCACAGACCAGGAGGCAGGCCTCGACCTGGCGAAGAGCGTAGTGAACTGCGGGCTAGACCTGCCAAAAGAGCTGTTCGTAGCGCTATTCGAGAAAGCCACAGCGACACGATCAAGGTCGCGGAAACTGGCCGAAGAGCTAGGGAAGAAGTAATCCGCTTCCTAGGGACAACCTATATAGATAGGACAAGCGGGAAGAAACCAGAAATGGCACAGACCAAATCACCGCGGCACATCGCGTTCATAATGGACGGCAATCGTCGCTTCGCCAAACGCCTGATGAAAGACCCGACCAAAGGGCACGATTATGGAGCGAAAAAGATCCGGCGCGTGTACGAGTGGTGCAAAAAGGCAGGCGTGAAAGAACTGACATTCTACGCGTTCTCGACAGAAAACTTCAACAGGCCGAAACGCGAGCTGGAATACATCATGAAAGTCTTCCATCGAGAGATAGGGGCGCTGCTCGCGGACCCGAGCGTTATGAAAGAAGGGACGCGCATACGATTCATCGGACGGCCATACCTGTTCGACATCAAGCTCCAGAGGCTCATGGCAGAACTTTCCGAAAAGACACGCAAGAACAAGAAATTCACAATGAACTTCGCGCTCGGATACGGAGGACGGAGCGAGATAGTGGACGCGACACGGAGGATATCTGAAGCTGTCGCAAATGGGGCGCTCGACGTGAAAGACATCGACGAGAAGACAGTGATGGAACATCTGTACATGAGCTCAGAGCCGGACATGGTGGTGCGGACCGGCGCAGAGAAGAGGACAAGCAACTTCCTGATCTACCAGGCGGCTTATTCTGAATGGTTCTTCCTGGACAAGTTCTGGCCGGAGATAGAGGAAGAGGATGTACTCGGTTGCATCAGGGAATTCAGGGAGAGGGAGAGACGGTTCGGGAGATGAATGTTCCGGAAAAAGCGGATCTTATCCGACAAAAGACCTGAACAATCAAATTGTTACGACCAGCAGCAGAAACCTTCCGAAATATCCGGAATGGCGACGAGAAATCAACAGAAAGGCAGATTAAGAACCACACCCAGACATCTCTCATGAGCGGCGAGATCCCAAAAACCATGGAGATGATATTCGGGGCAACCGTAGCATTCTGCGCGCTGAACGCTCTACTACTGAGCATGGATGATGCGGCCCGATGGGACTTCCTGTTCGCCAATTCAGCGGTGGGGATCATCGCGTATTTCGCATATCTCACCAATGAGATCCACCGGATCGACGAAACATTAAAAAACATCCATCCCCGACGCAAACAGACAATGGCTATGATAAACGATAAAGGGGGACAATTGCAGTGGATAGCGCTACTCGTGCTATTGCTGTTACTAGCTGTCTATTTGTATCTCAAATACACCGGAGGCTAAAATGAACGACAAAGAAGGGGATCAGATACAACTCCTCCTCGCAGCGGTTTCGCTAGTAATCGGATTCACTACAGTCGGGTCATTGTTCCACCCAAGTGTCATGACCGGGTTCTCGATCGGATTGGCAGCTGCGCTCGGAATGAGCGGATTACTATACAGATTCTGGTACCTGCCGCGCGCGATGTCATATCTATACGGCCCCTTACAAAAGGGAAAGACCAATAGAGCCGCATAGGCAGACAAAATCGACTGATCAGCACAGGTCACCCTCTACTCATGCCCCAGATCATATCAAAATACACCCTGAAGCTATTGGTGACGGACGGATCGCGGACGACAAAGAACACCGCTTCCTTCAGGATCAATCCGATGATTATCGTGTCCTTGTACATCTCCACCCAATTCGGGCTGAGCATATCGCTAGTCTCGCAGAACTACGACGCTGTGGGGATAATGAAAAGACCCGAAATATGGCCTTGCCGTGATGAGGATAATAGATGGGAAACCATCTTATGAGCCGATAAAGGATTGAGCTGGTGATGTCAGGACAGGCCCCGCTGGGACAGCTCCTTGCGCACATCAGCAGGAGACGCGACCAGAACAGCATCCCAACCAAGGGATAATGCGACATCCACGTTCTTTCGGCTGTTGTCGAAGAACAAGCACTCTTTAGGATCAGGATTGCCAGCGGACTTTCTGGCTTTCTCAAATATCTCTGGATTTGGCTTGCTGTTGCCAGTGTCACAAGACAGGATGACCGGGTCGAACCAGGCCCTAGGCAGAAGCCTTGTGAATATGTGGTTGCCCCACTCCTTGGACATATTCGAAATGATGCCCACCTTCAGATTATGCTTATGGAGCAGGCGGATTACATCCTTAGCGCCATCGTAACTATAAAGTCGATCTAGCTTCTTGAATATATATTTTCTCGGACAGAAA
>JBBSWF010000170.1:0-7697 GCA_038046365.1 Nanobdellota archaeon | reverse complement strand
GAAGATAACAGCAAAACCGCAGCTTAGACCTCCAGAGGGGACTTTATAGTTACGAAAAATTAGCCCTGGCGCTCTCTGAAACAAACACCTGCGAGTGCAGAAAGGCGTACGACGAACTCATCCTGCGACAAAACCACAACAACCACTCAATCGAAGACACGATGAGCGCAGTCGCAAAAGAGCTAGCAAAAAAGATGTGGGGCGCGAAATGGAATGAAAGCTACAGTGAGTTTGAGCACGAGCTCGAAGCACGAAATCAGGCAAGAATACAAACAAGGTGAGAACTACAATGAAACACAAAATGGAATACACAGACATAATATCAACCGGCAATCGTATCGGTAAATGGGAAGAGTGTTTGGGTAGTATGCCCCATAGCAGAGATGGTTATTTCTGGCAGCGAAGCGATGAATCAGAGCTCTTCCTCTACTACGCTGATCGCAAATGGCCGATAGGATTACCCCTGCATCCCTTGCATGTGGAAAGATGAGAGGAGCGCTCTAAGTCCTAGGGGGTGCTTGTGCAATCTTTTCTTTTTTTTTGAAACTCCATAAAGCAGTCAATGGAGAGTATCAGTGTGACTGTAAAAACCTCATCAAGACGATTTTTCGAAACGAAACCTTTAATACTGTGTATGGGTACCCATACCCATCATGGTGAAGAACATCGCTATAAAGGACTCGGTGTATGAATCACTGGCAAAGAGAAAGCGCGCTGATGAGAGCTTCTCGGATGAGATAACTCGGCTCATCGGGAAGAAGAGAAGCATCATGGAATTTGCAGGCGCCTGGGATATCGATGAAAAGGAATACCAACGGCGCATCGACCTCGTAAAGGAGATGAGGGCTGAATCAGACAAAAAAATGCTCAAGAAGATAGAGGCGATAAAATGATAGGGCTCGACACAACTTTCGTAATCGACCTGCTCAAAGGCCGGCCTGAGGCCATGGCAAAGTCAAAAGACATCGCAGATGAGACCCTAGTAGTCACACCAGTAACAGTATTCGAAGTGTTCATGGGGGTCTATTCAAGAAAGGATCCTCGCGAAGAAGAAGAGCGTCAAACAATCGACTTCTTCGACCAGGTAGAGACCATCCCTCTGACCCCCATATCTGCACGACTAGGCGCAAAGGCCGCAGGGACACTAGCCAGATCAGGAGAATCCCCACAATCAACCGATGCGATGATCGCATCAGCATTGGCCTTCCATGGCTGTACTTCAATAGTCACCCGAGATAAGGACTTCCTGAAATTCAAGGGATTGAAAGTCATTAATTACTGATCCTTGAACTGATATCACTGCCCGCCCAGCTTCTTCAATTCATCAGCAGGCGACGGTTCTGGATCGACTAGCTGAGCCACGAACTCGACACGGTCGAACATCGCGTTCTTCTGAGCGCGGCCGACTACACGGATCTGGTTGCCCAAGAGGTCGGTCTTGACATCCTCAAAGAGCATCGGCTCGTTCTTGTAAAGGAGCATTGATTCAGGAGTCTTCTTGAGAAGGCGCTCTGCCTGGTTCTTGAAGAAGACCACACGCGCGGCGTCAGAGCCATCATCCACCATCACATTCATCACGTATGAATAAGCAGGCTCGACAACGCCGTGGGCTTCACAGCGGACTGTTCCATCCTCCTGGGGCTTGGCACGCTTGCCGCAAGACGGGCAGACCTCGAAGAACCTCGGATCGAAAGCCTGGACGATCGTGCCCATTATCTCGACGTTGACGTCCTCCTCCTTGAGATCGGCGATGAGCTTGCGCTTTGCCGGTTCGCGGTTGCCACCTGCAGAAAAGGCAGGCCTTGCGACCTCGCCGACAGTCTCTCCAGACGGATTGACAAGGACTCTCGCCCGGTCATTGACATGGATCTCGATTCGGCCCTGATTGTCACGGACATAGCCGTTCTGGACTTTGACAATAGTGTCCTGCTCGATGCTCTTGAGAACGTCAGCTTGAGAACCCCAACAAACTATGCGGATAGTGCCAGACTCGTCGCCGACAATGAACGAGCCGACCTGTCCCATGCTGTCAGCTTTGGCGAACTGGCGGACCTCGAAAACATTAGTGACCTTGCCAACGACCTCTATATCGCGCATGCCCGAGAGGATCTCACTAATCTTTATCCTGCCGCTCGTCTTTGCGATAACCTTGACGCCGAGCTCGTTAGCGACGATATGGGCAGCGCCTTCTCTTGAGACAAGACCCGAGAGTTGAGCCATTTTGGCCTTTATCTTATCTTCTATCTCAGCATCAGAGAGGCCTTTGTGCTCCTTGATCTTTGCAAAGACCGTGTCGATAGGAATCTTGATCATGGCAACCACCCTCCTAACCGACGGGACGAGATTATTAGCCTCGGACCATCGACGATATAGTGAGGTGGCACGCCCCCTAGTATAAAAGGGTAACTTTTCGGTGAGGTGTTAAGTCTTGTGGATATAATATGAATTAGGGACTTAATTTATTATTTTATTGAAGCAATAATAAAAAAATAGACTGCTGTGAATATAGATATGAGAGTTAGACTAACCACATACTTTTTTTTAACAAGTAAAATAGCTATCGCTTCAATAATTACTAAAATAATCCCCACCATTTGTTGATCGATCATAGTGGCAACCCCACAATATAACGTGCTATACCTAAAACAGCTATACCCAATGCACCAATCAATCCTGCCGAAATCTGTAGAAGCGAATCGGAAGCATATCTAATAATAATAGCGGAAAGTAATATCAAAGCAAATCCAACTAAATCTAATAATATCACCGGAGACAATTTTCCGCTTTTTAATTTCATTATCATATACCTCAAATATTCTTCTTTGTTATATAGTTTTTCTTTTTTGGAGAGAACTAACTTCACTTGCTCCCGTTCCTTAAGTGCTTCAAGAGAGTGTAAGCGCCTAAGACGCATCCAACTGCGAACATCCCATGCGACCCATAGTCGTACACCGCCTTTGCAGGACCCTCCCAAACCTTGGAGAGGGCATGGGCAGGATAGCTTGTGCCTACCAAGTATGCTGCGATGAAATACTTGCCCGTATACCAACCGAGAGGCATCGGGTTCAACTTCGGCTTCGCAGCAGGCGAGGGATTGCTAGATGATGCGGCAGCAGGGGCCGATGAATCCGGCGTTGAAGGATCAGCTGCTGCAGGATCGTGAGCTGCCTGAGCCGGCGCGGCAGGAGCCGGGGCTGGCGCGGCTGGCCTAGCCGCAGGGGGGCGGGCAGCAGGCGAAGGGGCTGCAACACGGTGCATGGTCAGGCCAAGCCTGTTTAAGATCGCGCCGTAAGCGGCGTGGGCTGCATCGATGTTGATGTTAGCTCGGACGCCTGAACTGTACTCAAGAGGAGCTGGTGAACTTGACACTTCTTCAGCCGACGTGATGATGTTAGTCAAAGAAAGACCATGTGGAGACCCGAACAGGATCCTATAATCTGGGTGCCTGGCATTGATAGCCAGCTGGATTCCATCAGCGACAGAGAAATCCCGGGCAAGAGACTGGTCTGCAGAGCACAACGCGCTGCTATGCAAATGGAAATCCAATGCCTTAATCTCTGGTCTCTCCTCGTATAACAGGTCAAGCTTATCGTCTATAGTCCTGTCATAACTCGAATCCGAGAATGGCTCGCCCTGGCCGGAGACGACTATCCCAAACGCCTGATCGATACACGCCGCGCCTTGCAATTCGGCGGTATATAGCACCACCCCTTGGAGATCGCGCGACCTGCTAACAAGATCCTTGAATGCATCCCGCTCTCTTGCGCCGATGACTAGCGTGTTTAAAGCCATAACCTCAAATAACCGATGATCGTATAAAAACCTATGCTTTGTAGTACCTATACAGTGGTTACATAACCTGGCAGAAATCGGGTCTACGAAAACACGATCGTGAAATACCCCAAATAACCACGTTTTATCTATCTGGGCGGCAACACACCCCCATGCTCTTTCGCACACACGCAAGCGCGGCGATACTTACCGGACTATTGTTTGAGCCCGGCGGACTCTTTCCAGCAGAGAGATTCGCGTACTACTCCATAGTATTTCTCGCCACGGCGCTGCCTGACATAGATCATGAGAACTCAAAGATTGGGCGCGCATTCCCCATGACATCCAGGGCGATCAACATGGCATTTGGGCACAGAGGGTTCTTTCATGCAATCGCGCTTCCAGCAGGATTATGGTTAGCACTCTCAATCTTTGTCTCCCCGCCTATCGGGGCCGCGGCTTTAATCGGGATGGCAACGCACCTCGCATGCGACTGCCTGACAAAAGAAGGAGTGCCCCTGTTCGCCCCTATATCCTCGCGGCACGTCCGAGGATTCGTGACCACCGGCGGGCTGGTCGAGCAATTCATCTTCGCGCTGATCCTGATCGCTATAACACTCAGGCTATTCTGAATGCATCATTAAGCAACTGCGGGCACAAGCCATGAGAACAAAACGACAATGCCACCTACGAGGAACAAGATTATCGCGGCAGGAATTGCAAAGAAAACAATAGTCCTAACCACGCTCAAGCGGTAATACCTCCTGCAACCGACCCACGCGATCCAGGTAGAATAAGCAATCGCGGCAAGCTGGATGTAATCTACGCTGTTATTCCACCACACCGCGATGATGCTCGAAAGAGGGGTGGCAGTTAGGGTATCCATCAAAAGCACCTGCGGGATGGCATACGCAAAGTAAGAAGGCGTAGAGCAGTACGCGATCATCTGAACAGACTTGACATAGCTTGAATCAGCGCCCAGAACACGGGAGAGTGCGTAGCTGAACGCAGCCATGGCGAGAGCTCCAACAACAAAAACAGCCCACATCAGAAGAAGGAACAATACATATCTCAAAAAGGCCTGAACACCAATCTCCTGGCCGGTGATCATACCTACTATCTTATCGATAGGCACCCCTCCGAGCACGGAAGTCAAAATCACTGAACCGGAGCCTCCGATAAACACCGCAAGGAACATCCCCACAGCATACCAGAGGACCGACGGTTCGATCGAGCGCTCCTTTAGCGTCGAGAAGAAACTGTCTGGAGTGACCAGCACAGACTTGAGACGGGCCATGACATCTTTGAATTCCATACCTTAAAACGCCAAAATACTGGAATTTAATTGTTTCTAAACCCTCTAACAAACATCCAGCCTCGGTTTATCCAGATTGGCTTCCATACCTCTTGCAGAAATTTCCATAATTTTCTCTAGGTCCGGCGGTTCAGAAACAGCAGACCCGCCATCGGCCAGACCCGAGCAGTTCGATCTCTCGACCCCCTCTGCCTTGCCAGCGCAGACTCGAAGCTCATAATCCGGATTTGATCTCAATCTGAGGGTGAACGTCAAACCCTGCCCTATCTCCCTCGACTTAGATACAATATACGCAGCGAACAGGCTATAATTTCTTACAATATAATTGTAATGCCCTTCTATTTTCTTAATCGGGAATATTCTCTCAACAGTTAATCCATCTTTGTCCTTAATGGTGTTGGAGATCCACTCAAACCTCAAAGCAAGACTGCCAAGCTCACCTATCATGCCAGGCCAGGATCTCATGTCCCCAGCTATCATTAAAGTGACTTTGTCATAATCAGTCATATCCGCAGAACAGTTGATGTAACTATAAAAACATGACGTGGGATCAGAACACCCAACTTGCCTTTTTCCGTGACAGCGGCCACATTCTTTCACTGGACACTGGACAATGGGCGTCCGGGCCTATAAAAACAGGACCTACTGGTCTGGATAATGAAAGTCGTGACGCCGACGGCGGCGAAGCCGGAGCGGACCGCAAGCCACTCGACGAAGCCCGGATCGGCGTCATGCGACTTTTACCTCCCATCCTGAAGCGGGCTGGACGACGCGCTAACGCAGGGGCAGAAGACCGCCTGGTCATCGCGCACTGACAGAGCCGCACAACTGCAGGGTGATGAAACAAAACGCGAAAGCAAAGGAGGCCAAAGATGAACTACCAGAAGACAAACACGTACGGAACGACAACGACAGCCGCTATATCTAGCAAACCAAGCGGGGCATCGAACAAGCCGCTTGCCAAATTCAAGGCAGGGGCGGTAGTCGCAACCATCTGGGCGAACAGCGCCCAAGGGGCGGCAGGAGAAGTGGTGTACAACAGCATCACGCTAGACCGACGCTATCAGGACAAGAGCGGGCAATGGCAGAGCACCTCCTCAATGAGAGTCAATGACCTGCCCAAAGCCGCGCTAGTGCTGCAGAAAGCCTACGAATACCTGGTAATCAAAGAGCAGCAAGAATCTCCGGAACGGGCCGGAACGCCCACGTACACACAGAGCGCAATAACGGAAGAAGAAGCTCTTGTGGCGTAAGACGTCCGACCATGAACCTCTTTTTTTCGGCTTTCTTGCCAAAAGACACCTAAAAAGCACAATCATAAAAAACAAAGGTGATAACCCATGAAACAAGAAATGGAAATGTCCACATTACCAATCGACGACAACGTGCAAAGCGAGCAGATCGAGCAGCCTTTAGAGCACAAGAGTTCAAGGCGAGGCCGCAGCGAGCTGAAATCTGATAAGGCCGCAGACCCAGGGAAGAGTGTAAAACAAAAGACGATACACGATCTGACTGGAGTCGGGCCTGCCACTGCAGAGAAACTAGAGAGCGTCGGGTACACTGATCTGCTGAGCCTCGCGGTAGCGACACCTGGCGAACTGATAGAAGTGACCGGGATGACAGAAGCAGTCGCCAAGAAACTCATCGCCCAGGCGCGCAACGCCATGGACATGGGATTCATCAGCGGCGACGAGCTCCTCGAGAAAAGAGGCCGGGTCATCAAGATAACAACTGGGGTGCAAGCATTCGACACGCTGCTTGGCGGAGGATTTGAGACCGGATGCATAACAGAATGCTTCGGCCAATATGGATCGAGCAAGACTCAGATCGCCCATCAACTGGCGGTGAACGTGCTAAAATGGATGAAAGACCAAGGCACTGATGGATCAGTTGTCTTCATCGACACAGAGAACACTTTCCGTCCGGAGAGGATAACCCAGATGGCGAAAGGCGTCGGACTTGAACCATCAGACGTGCTAAAAAACATCAAGGTGGCCCGAGCATACAACAGCGACCACCAGATGCTGCTAGCCGAGAAGGTCGAAGACCTGATCAAGAAAGACGGGCTGAACGTCAAGCTAGTCATCGTGGACTCGCTTACAGCTCACTTCCGAGCAGAATTCGTAGGACGCGGGACGTTGGCTGAGCGACAGCAGAAGCTTAATCGACACATGCACGTGCTGTCAAAACTCGCTGACATCTACAACCTGTGCGTGTATGTCACCAACCAGGTCATGGCAAAGCCAGACCAGTTCTTTGGCGACCCCACAGAAGCAATCGGCGGAAACATCGTCGGGCACAACAGCGCGTTTCGCATATACTTGCGAAAAGGCAAGAAAGGGAGTCGAGTCGCAAAGCTTGTAGACTCGCCGAACTTGCCTGACGGAGAATGCCCGTTCATAGTGACTGAGGAAGGCCTAAAAGACCTAAAAAACAGCGATCTCTGATCGCTATTTTTTTCTTTTATCTTCTTTTTCTTAATTCGACGATTCACCATCCGGCTTTGCACATATATAGAAGAATGCCTCTAAAATGATTTAATCTGCACATTAAGTTCCTGAGTTTTCCTTGATTTTTCTCACTACCTGATCTTTTCGTCGAGAAAATCGAA
>JBBSWF010000169.1:0-2224 GCA_038046365.1 Nanobdellota archaeon | reverse complement strand
ACCCCTGCCGAAGATGTATGTGTCATTGCCGTTGGTTTTGCCGGTTTCATACCACCCATCAGTAGCGCTTCCGCCATAAAGGGTATCATCTCCATCTCCGCCGTCAAGAATATCATCTCCTGCATCGCCCTGAAGCCAGTCATTGCCTCCGCCGCCGTCTAAGGTATCGCTTCCTTCTCCGCCTTCAAGCGTATCATTGCCCGCGCCTCCTTCTATATAATCATTGCCTGCGTCTCCCTGCAGCCAGTTAGTTCCTTCACTGTCAAAAATTGTGTCATCTCCGTCTCCGCCGAGTATTGTGTCATTGCCTGCCTCGCCGTCAAGGTAGTCATTACCCTTATCTCCCTCAAGCCAGTCGTTTCCGTCTCCCCCGAACATCTCATCATTGCCGCTGTAGCCATAGAGTTTGTCGTCACCGCCTTCTCCGTCAATGTAGTCGTCACCTTGAGCGCTTACCGGAACATCGTTTGCATCTCCATGCAGTTCATCATTGCCTTCTCCGCCGAATATCGTGTCAGAGCCGCCTGCGCCCAAAATTGTGTCACTGCCTGCGCCGCCGTCTATGTAGTCGTCGCCTGCTCCCTCGTCATTATATTCCCCCTGAATATAGTCGTCGCCGTCGCCGCCGAAGAGGTCATTTCCTCCTCCTCCGCCATAGATTTTGTCATTGCCGCTGCCTCCGTCTATGTAATCGCGTCCCTGAACGCTAAGCGGTTTTGACGAATCATCGCCGTATAACTCATCATTGCCGGCACCACCGATAATTGTGTCGTTTCCTTCTTGTCCTTCAACTATGTCGTTTCCATCGCCGCCGTATATCTCATCATCGCCTGCGCCTGCAATTACAATATCGTTTCCTGTGCCCGCGTAGATTGTGTCATCACCGCTGCCCTGATTCGCATCAAGATATACGTTGCGGTATGTAAGATTCTGTCCATTGTATTCGATAGACCATTTATCAGGGGCTACGCCGTAGTAACCGGGCATGTTATTAATAGGATTAACAGGATAGTATGTGCTGACGCCGTCTCTGTCTAAGGATGAGACAAGGAGGTAATAGCCATAGTCGTCTAATTCATCGGGATTGCCTTGTAACATTCGGCCATCTATATAATTCCCTGCCAGTGTTCTGTCTCCAAAGATTACATCGTCTCCGCCTCCGCCTACAAGCAAATCATGCCCATCTCCTCCCAATAGCACATCCTTTTTATTTGAGCCGTAGATAAAGTCATCGCCTTTAGCGCCGGATATTAAATCGCCTTTTTCATTTATGCTCGTTGCTGTTTCTCCTGCCTCTACCAGCGTCTCCATCTCGCCGAAGTTCTCTCCGAATATCCGGTCGTCGCCTGTTCCGCCATAAAGTGTATCTACTCCGCTTCCTCCTTCAATAATGTCATCTCCGCTGGTGTCATACGAGATAATTGCATCGTTGCCTTCACCGCCGAGTATCCAGTTAGCTCCTCCATTACCTGCCCAGATTCCATCATTGCCGCTTCCGGCTTCTATTCTGTCGTTGCCGGTGGTGTCGTAAATAGTGTTTGCAATTTCGTTTCCGGTGATGGTGTTGGTGGTAACAGGATTTGCAGGAGTATCTAATAAGTTAATTCCGAAGCTACTAATGTCTTCTCCAAGTTCAATGGTACCGCCATCAGGCAATACGATTTTATAAGGTGATTTTTTATTTACTTCCGCCGTTCCATCAGGAGATTTCCATTCCGCATCTCCTGATTTGTAAAATGTCTTCATTATATGAGGCGTTTTGTTTGCATCAATCCAGATTATTCTGTTTGCGCCTTCGTTGTCTACAACCTTGTCGCTTCCATCTCCGCTCATAAAGTAATAGTCGTCATTACCTGCGCCCCCATCCAGATAGTCATTGCCTTTTCCACCGCTTATAAAGTCGTCGCCTTTGCCTCCATAGATGACGTCGTTTCCATCTCCGCTTATGATTGAGTCATCTCCTCCTTCTCCAAAGATTAGGTTGTTTTTATTGCCTATTGTCATGATTATGTCATCTGCAGGAGAGAGTTGTTCGTATGCGGCGGTTTTTAGTCCCTGCCCGACTATTACTTCACCGTCTATGGCTTTCCCTTGTCCAAAATTGGTAATAAGGAAGGTCTTGGCTCTGCCTATCTCGTTTTGGATTGAAGATGCAGGCGCATATTTACTCTCATAAGCCAGTATCTCGGCATTGTGTTCTGTGTACATCTGGAGGATTTCTTTT
>JBBSWF010000168.1:0-6213 GCA_038046365.1 Nanobdellota archaeon | reverse complement strand
AATTACACCATCAAACCAAACTAAACCGGCATATTATTTTGCGGTAATCCCTTAGGAAGATCATCGGTGATGACATGGGCTGAGAGGCCTTTCTCTGAGCGACGCTTCACATACAGATCGAAGTACGGGCCAAGGAACTCAACGATCTTCACAGTGCTGCCGATGACATAAGATTCTGCGTCAGCAGCCAGAATCTCCTCATGGATGCTCTTGATCCCTTCAGCGCCCTCGAACAAGACCGCTTTAGGCATCGGACCGGCAGTGCCCTTGAGGACCTTCAAAGAAGGCAGGATCTCCTTGATGCGGCTCTTGCGCTCATCGAGGAGCGTGACCAGCTTGTCAGGCGACGCCGCTTCGAAATACTGAACTCCTTTGCGGGTGATTGTCGAGACAAGGCCGCGCTCCTGGAGCGATCGGAGTATATCATAGCAATAGGTGCGGAAGATGCGCGTGCGCTTGGCGAGATCGTTGACAGTGACGGAGCCAATCTCGATGGCTGCTAGGTATACCCTCGCTTCCTTGTCGCTCAAACCCCAGTCGACTAGCGCCTTCTTGAGATTCTGGTCCATTGTAGTAAATATAACTACTACATCTATTTAAAACTTGCCGAGACTTCTTTCACGACGCGAAGACGCAGGTGAGAGGATGGAAAACAAAGTCAGGAACGCCGGAAGGATCATCGCAGTGATCTCCTTATTGATCTTATCCTCATTGATGGCCGGGTGCGGAAGGGACTGGACCACGACTGGCGATGCGATTAGTGAAGGGCCGATAAAGATCGGATTCGTAGGCCCATTGAGCGGAAGCCAGGCGCCATTTGGGCAAAGCGAAGTGGAAGCGCTCACGATGGAAGTGGAAGAGATCAATGGCAATGGAGGGATCAGCGGACGGCCAATCGAACTGATCGTCGAGGATGACCGGATGGACCCAGCGACCGCGGTCACAGCGGTGAAAAAGCTCATAGAGTCCGATGAAGTCGTGGCCATCATTGGCGACCTGCAGAGCGGATGCACGATGGCCATCGCGCCGATCGCCGAGCAAGCCAAGGTGCCTATGGTGACCCCTATCGCAACGTCTCCATCTGTATCTGATGCAGGAGACTACGTGTTCAGGACGATGCCTGGCACAGAGACCCAGGCGGAGCTGCTGGCTAGAGCGCTGACGCAGCGAGGATTCAATAAGATCGCAGGGATCTGCGTAGACAACGAGTTCGGCAAGAGGACGTACCAGCAATTCAAGGAAAGATACAAAGGAAACCTGTCAGTGGATGAATGCCACCAGCAGGATGAGAACGATTTCCACACCATACTGACCAAAGTCCAGATATCCGATGCGCAGGCGATAATGCTGTCTTCCTACCCTAAAGACTCAGGATTATTCTTAAGACAAGCGCGAGAGATGAACATCACACTGCCCATATTCGGAGTAGAGACCGTGGGCCACAAAGTCGCAAAAGACACTGCAGGAGACGCTTTCAACGGAGTATACTACACATATCCGACAACCAACACAGACCCCGGATTCAAGAAGAAGTTTGCCGAGCGATTCAACCACGAACCCGAGTTCGGGGCCGACACCGCATACGACGCGCTTGGGCTGATAGTCGAAGCCATCAAAGGTTGCGGAACAGAAGGGAAGGCGATAAAGGACTGCCTGTATACCGTCGGGAAAGGGTACAAAGGAGTCTCTGGCGAGATAACATTCGATTCAAAGGGGGATGTGCATAGGCCAGCGACGCTGTATCAGGTAAGGAATATGACGCCTATCGAGGTATAGTAAAGGACACAAATAATTGCTAAATATAGTTGTGTCCTTTAGATATAGTGGCGGAGATTAATATCTCAATTATTTTTGTCCGCCACTATAGAAACATAAAACACGAGAACATCCGGCTCAATCCTTCCACATGCCATTCCAGAAACTCTTGGCCTTCTTGTCAAGGATCTCCCACTTCTGAGCCGCCTCGGCCTGGAACTCCTCGAGCTTGCGCTTGCGGGCAGCCCTGGCCATATTGCTCTTGCGCGTGATGACTGCCTTGGCGCCCCTGGACGGCCGGACATACCATTTGAGCGCGGTGAATGAAGCCCAAAAGACCAAGAAGAAGAATATCGCAGTGTACAAAGTTATCCTGTCCAAAGGAACATCTCCCTTTATTACAAGTATCGCTAGCAAGGACAGCCCGTTGATCGGGATAGTGGAGGAGATATAAAAGGACAGCCATTCAGGAAGCCTATGGTAATAGTTGACGTTCATCAGTAGCACAGCCTCCGCGCCCAATATTGAAAGGAATACTAGCTGATACAAAGGCTGGTCAAACACGATAAGATATGTGGCGGAAGGATGAAAAAAATCTGAAGGCGTATATTTTAGGATGAGGCCCTGGGCAAGAGAAGCGATGACAAAGAATAATGATATCGTGTTGCCAAAAGCCGTGTTCCAACCCAACTTCTCTGTCTTATACCTCCCGAAATACAAGACCATCAAGGTCGTAGCGGCTAGGAGAGGGATTATAGTCCATAACATGTCCTGATGATCTCTCCAAGCCAAAATAATGTGGATGAACCTCGGCCAGATGCGGTCCTGAAAGAAGGCCACGCTATCAGATAACACTGTGCTCAGCAAAGCGAGAGTCATTTTATCTCAATCAATCGAGGGTATCACGAGACAGCAGCCCCCAGGATATATAACTTTTTCTATGATTTATTCCACTGAGAAAACAAAACATATAAAGAGAATCTGCACGGAAGATAAGCATGATTCTGGAGGCACTTGTAAAGTTCATAATCTCCTGCATAGGACTGGTGGCATGCGGGTCAGCGCTGGTCCGCTCCCTATCCAAGATCTCATACTTCCTTAGGATCAGCGAATTCGTGGCAGGATTCCTAATCATATCAATATCGACTAGCCTGCCCGAGCTTTTCGTCGGGATACAATCAGCACTGTCTGGCATGCCAGGGTTATCACTAGGAACAGTGATAGGAAGCAACATCGCAGACTTAACATTGATAGTAGGCATCGCCATGATACTTAGCAGGAAGATTGCTGTCCAGAGCAAGACCATCAAGAAAGATGCGATGCTGATGGTTGCGATGGCAACACTACCCCTCGCTCTGATGTACATTGGCAAGGAACTGTCCAGAATTGATGGTATCATCCTTTTGGCAGCATTCGCATGGTTCGAATACCGCATGATAAAACAGAGGAGATCATTCCATAAGCAGCTGAAGGACCACGTTTCCCACAAAGAAGCAATAATCTCAATGGCATTCCTTTGCGCCAGCATCTTAGGACTTTACGCAGCATCAAAATTCGCCGTGGACTACGCCCAAGAGTTATCTATCCTTGTGGGAATACCCCCAATACTGATCGGCCTCATACTCCTGGCGCTAGGCACAGGACTACCTGAGCTGACATTCGAATCAATAGCAGCGCTAAATAACCACCCCGATATGGCCCTCGGAGACGTGATAGGCAGCGTCGTGACCAACTCCACATTAGTGCTTGGAGTGACCGCGCTCATAATGCCAATATCAGTAGATTTCCTGCTTTTTCTGGTCTCAGGATTGTTCTTGATCACAAGCGCGATAATATTCACCTCATTCGTAGAGGCAAGATACCTCACATGGAAAGTTGGGATAGGGCTTGTGATGCTGTACATAATATTCATAATAGTTGAACTTGAGATAAAAGGCGTGCCGATCGGAAAGCTGCTGCTTGGAAACGTGAACTGAAAACTCAACTCAGATACTTGAAAACCACGTTCTTCGCGGTGTGAGGACAGCGGACCACATGATAAGGCTGGGACGCGCGGTTCTCGGCCATGGCTTGTGGTCTTGTGAGCTTGACACGGACGACCACTCGCTCACCTTCGTCGGTGATTGAGCTGACTTGGACGCCGTAGCCTGATGTGAGGCGCTCACCATAGAAGATGCCGATGAGCATCTGCTTCTCAAAATCCACCTTAGGCAGAGGCTTGCTCTCGAACGCCTCGACCCAGACATGCTTCATTACCTCATGGCTAGGTATAACGATCTCTTTCCTATTCTTCTGGAAGCAGTAAGATGCAGTGGAGACTGTCTCGAACGGGATGTCTTTCATAGAGGCTGGCTTGGAAATGGAGGTAATAAAAGTTTCGGAAAAGGAGGGGGATTGGGTATAATATATGCGATTTATAGCCCGTCTGCTAAATATATGAACCTTATAGCGGATCGCATAATTTATTGAACTTTTGTGCGATCCGCTAGAATAGCAAATCGCAGTATCAATCGTTCAAAAATCAATGCGATTTGCTATTAGAGCAGACGGGCTAATAAGCAAGTCTGGTCGAATGTGCAACTTGACAGAGATCTACGCGATGTTCCATGATTTACCAGACTTGCTATAACGAAGTTGGACGCCCTCGAAAAAATTATCCTCGGGAAGTTTTGAGGCAACCTACAAAAGGTCGATTTGGGTAGAGAACCTGCAAGGCTCGAGCCGTAAAATTCTTTGTTTTTGGTTGTTACAGATTGTTCAGGAGAAATATCGATTGCGAACAGATCGAGACGAGTTCGTAATAAGTTAAGGCTGATATCCCCAGTAGAAACTAGTTTCTATTGATAATAGGAAGACTTAAATACAGGCCATCTTTAGATATGTTTATGATAACAAATGATAAGCTTATAGAGGTCATCAGGTCCCAAAAAGAGTCCTTTGCAAAGCTAGAGGAAGGCGTATTAAGAGAGAAGCAGGGTGAGATTAAGATAGAAGATTCATTTGCCTTGATAATCACCGGAGTAAGGAGATGTGGAAAAAGCACATTCCTCAACCAGATCTTAAGGAAGCAGAAAAAAGGATATTACCTGAATCTTGAGGATCCTCGCCTGGAAGGGTTTGATCTTTCAGATTTCAATAAAGTAGAATCAATAATGAAAGAATTGTATGGGGATAAAGGAGTCTTCTTTTTTGATGAGATACAGAATATTGATAAGTGGGAAAAGTTCATAAGATACCTTATTGACAAGAAAGAAAGGATACTCATAACTGGTTCAAATGCGTCATTGTTGAGCAGGGAGCTTGGCACAAAGCTTACCGGAAGGCATATACAGCTAGAAATGTTCCCTTTCTCATACAAGGAATTCCTTGACCTAAAAAACCATAAGCCATCAATAAGCTCATTTGAGGAATACTTGTTCAAAGGAGGGTTTCCTGAATATCTTAAGAAAGAAAATCCTGAAATACTCCATGAGCTCTTATCTGACATAGTAATGAAAGATATTGCAATTAGGTTCGGCATAAAGAACACAAGCATGCTTAACAAGATTGCCATATACCTTGTAAGCAATGCTGGAAAGGAGTTCTCACACAATTCTATTAAGAACATGTTTGATATAAAGTCAGTCCAGAGCGTTATTGATTATGTGTCATATTTTGAGGATGCTTATTTAGTGTTTACAATACCGATATTTAGCTACTCTTACAAGAAACAGCAGGTCAACCCAAAGAAGGCGTATTCAATAGATAATGGATTTTCATCGAATAATTCAGCATCATTTTCAAAAGACAAGGGGAAGATGCTTGAAAACGCAGTATTCTTAGCCTTGCGCAGAAAACACAAGGAAATATTCTATTTCCAAGAAAAGAATGAATGCGATTTTCTGATAAAGGAGAGAGAAAAGATAACTCAAACATTCCAGGTATGCTACGAATTGAATGAAGATAACAAAGAAAGAGAGATTAAAGGGCTTGTTGCAGCCTTGAAAGAGTTCAAGCTGAAAGAAGGAACTATATTGACATTCAACCAGACTGATAAGCTTGTTTTTGAAGATAAGAAGATAACAGTCATTCCTGTTTGGAAATGGATGATGGGGGAATAAACAAGCTTCAACAGAAATATTTACGCACTCTGGTTCAGAGCGAAGTGGAGCAAGTTGCCCGAAGCCCGCCTGTTTAGTAAACTTATTAAAAGAGGATATTTTAGTATAATATTATGAATAAATCAGGCAACACCCCATTAATCAAGAATAATGAACTGACTCAAAAATTTGGATTTGCCATTTTGATTAAGGATGAAAGTAAAAATCCATTTGGGACTTGGAAAGATAGACGAAGCCAAATAATCATCAAGAAAGCAAAAGATGAGAAAGTGGACACATTGGTTTTAATCACTTCTGGCAATGCGAGACTATCTGGTTTGTCCGTGATTTCGGCTTTAAATGGCGCTTTCTTCTGACC
>JBBSWF010000167.1:0-5182 GCA_038046365.1 Nanobdellota archaeon | reverse complement strand
CCACGAATTTGATCGAAAATCACAACTTTTGACTTCCAACTGTCGAATGTGGGTCTAATGTCGATGCAGAGAAACGAATATAAACCGCCGTGGGACAGCGCCTTCCATGGACCGCGACCAAATACTCGAACAACTCGAAGCATTCGAACTGGAACTATGCACCGAACACCTCCAGCACCTAGTCGGACTCAAGGAAGAGATAAACTCAGCGCCGATCTATGAGAAGTATCCGGAACTATTCTCGATTGACAATGTCAAAGAATGCAAGAAGCTCGTCGAGACCACCTCCGGGCTCGAGAAACGGAAGAACCTATACCTCCTCGGGTCGCTGATAGGGAGCTTCATGAGCGAGCCGCTGAAGGAGTTATCAGATGAGCGCGATACTTTCGAGGCAAAGGCGGTCGTGGCTGTGGATGGGAAAGACGTCCCTTTCAGGCAGATAGGGATAATGATATCGAACGAGCCGAAACACAGCGAAAGGAAAAGGCTCTTCGAGCTTAGCCTCGACATCAAGAAAAAGATGGAAGCCTATGACAAGAAGATGCTCGAAGAAGAATGGAAACTGGCGAAGAAGACCGGCTTTCCAGACTACACCTCTATATTCTCTTATGTCAAGGATACAGACTATGACAAGATGGCAGTCCAGATGAGAAAGTTCCTTGTGGATACTGACGCGCTGTTCACAAAACTGATTGAGACTGAGATGGGAAAGATAGGCGTGCCGACCGAAGACGCGGCAGGATATGACATCAGCTTCTGGATAAGGAACCCTAAATTCGACCCATACTTCAAGAAAGAACAGCTAGCGCCCTCATTGAAAGAGACGCTGCGCGGGCTAGGGTTCGACTTGGATAAACAAGATAATATCAAAGTGGACATCGAGGATCGTCCGGGAAAGGTGCCACGCGCGTTCTGCATGCCACTGCGCATCCCAGAAGAAGTGCATCTCGTGATCAAGCCATCCGGGGGACAGAACGACTACAAAAGCATGTACCACGAATGCGGACACAGCGAACACTACGCCAATTCATCGGCCGACCTGCCGTTCGAATTCAAGCACATGGGAAGCCACTGCGTATCAGAGACCTACGCATTCACGTTCGAGCACATCATCATGACCGAAGAATGGCTGTCACACCACACCAAGATGGACGCGGCGACCAGGCGAGAGTTCCTGGAATTCGACATGACCGTGAAGCTGTTCTTCCTAAGGCGGTACGCGACCAAACTGTTGTACGAGCTGAAGCTGCATTGCGGAGACCTGACCCGAATCGGGGGTGACTTCGAGCCGGTGAAAGGCAAGAAAGGAAAAGAAGCGAAATACAAAGACATGAGCGAGTGCTACTGCGACATGCTCTCCAAGGCATGCAAGGTCAAGATCCACCCCATCAACTGGGCAAGCGATGTCGACGGGGGATATTACAGCGCCGACTATCTTCGAGCCTGGATGCTTGAAGTGCAACTACAACAGCACATGAGGAAATCATACGGGAAAGACTGGATGCACAAGACCGCCGCAGGGGACTTCCTGCTCAAACTATGGAAAGACGCCAACAAGCCGACGCCACTTGAGCTGGCGAAGGCTTTCGGATATGACACCATCGATATGGGGATAATGACTGAAGAGGTCATTGAGTTCTTCGGGAGGAAGTGAGATCTATGGCAGTCATCTCTATCGTAGGGACATCAGGAGTGGGGAAGTCATTCCTTGTGAAACAGCTGGCATCGATGGAATGCCTGCCCGCGTTCTTCGAAGGAGAAGAGGGGACGATACCTGGCGAGATATTCGAAGACGTGTTCACAAAAGGGGATCCACTCAACCGAGGCAGATGGTTTTTGGCCAAGTATAAGTTGATGCTTGAGCGCGCAAGAAGGATATCCAATTCCGGGATCGATTGCTATCTGGACGTCGCAGCGATCTCCCCAAAGGCCATAATAGTTGACGAGGACAAGACACACGACTCCCTGATGAAAATGATCGAAGAGGCATCTCTGATCCAATCTGATAAGGTGGTACTCCTGACCGCAAACAAAGAATCTCTCAAGAATATGATCGCGAGAAGGGCTCGGGAGAGTGAGGACACTCCCAATGCATTAGCAAGGGCCATCCGGGTCCAGAACGAGTTTATTAGGTTATCCGAGAAAGACAAAAACACCATAACAATAGACCGATCCAATCTGGACTTCAGCAAGGAGGCGGACCTCCGGTCTGTCCTAGCGAGGATAAGAGATTGACTTTGTATACTAAAGGACACAAATAATTGATCTGAATAGTTGTGTCCTTTATATATAGTGGCGGAGATGAATCACCAATTATTTGTGTCCGCCACTATAGAAACACATAATAAGCAGAAGGCCGAAGAGTGAGATCAGCATGACAGGACTGGCAACAACAAATCAAAATGTGGATCTTGAAGCGTCAGCCAACCAGCTCAACGAATGGTTCGACAAGCTCGTACACCAGAGGAACACTTTCTCGCTAAAGGCCTGTGAGCATCTGATCCATGTGATGGGGGCTTGTAAGGCCGGGAAGTTCGACAAGATCCAGCTGATGTACAGGTTCGAATATGTCAAGGCGTTCTCCTGGGCGCTGACAGACGAGCTCAAAGAAGTCGCCAACATAGGCGCATCGCCCAAGATAAAGGACGACTCCTACTTTAGGGTTGTAGACAGAAACCTCACAATAGTGAGGAACTCTCTGGCAAGCGCGCCTAAACACTGACCGTGGACAACAATCTATAAGGCTTATAAATCGACAGTTGTTAGTTTTCCTCATGGCAACCCATAAAGTCGTCCTTGAATCTATCAGAGTCCAGACCCATGACGTCAAGACCTACGCTTTGCGGATGAAAGACCCAAGCGACAAGTTCGAATTTCTCCCCGGACAGTTCCTCATGTTATCGGCGCCCTGCGTCAAGGACGGAAGCAAGGTCAACCTGAAACGGGCTTATTCCATCGCTTCATCACCCACAAAGAAAGACGCAATCGAGCTCACGATAAAAAAGACAGGGACGGTCACGACGCAGCTCGACACATACACTGGCGGGGAGGAGATTGAGATCACAGGCCCATACGGGATGTTCACATTCAAAGAAGGGGACAGCTCGAGCATAATGGGCATCGCAGCAGGAGTGGGGATCGCGCCCATATGGAGCATCTTCAACTACATCAAAGACAAGAAGCTTGCCGTGCGGATGACCCTCCTATTCTCTAACAAGACCCCGGGCGACTTGTTGTACAAAGAGGAGATCGCCAAACTGACAAATTCAGCAGATCTCAAAGCTGAACTCACAGTCACTAGGCCTGACGAAGCGAAACCCGACGAAATGAAAAAATGGGCTGGAAAGACAGGGCGGATTAGCAAAGAGATGATAATAGATCTCATCAAAGAGCGCAAGCCAGACCTGTTCTACGTATGCGGAAAGCCTGAGATGGTCACAGATTGCGTCAAGCACCTAACTGAGATTAGCATAGACAAGAAAAGGATACACGCAGAGAAGTTTTGAATACATCGCATTGACGATACGTTTATATAAAGAATCAGCAGAATAATCGCCGATAGAAGATGGTATCATCATCGAAAAGAGCAGTGATAGCGATATTGTTGGCGCTCGCCCTCTTAGATATCTGGGCATACTCAGCAATCGCACAGGCATCATTGCCTCTGCCTCCACCTCCATTGCTGCAGGGGTTACCGGAATTGCCCTCCGCGGATCCATCATCGGGCGAGATCCAACCCATCGAAAGCACTACGCCTGCGCAACAAAACGCAACAACAGGAACCGCAGAGAATCAACTCCAACCATTTGCACAGCCGGCGATCGACGCACTTCAACAAGGCCAACCAGCGCCACCCACCGCAATAGAGTTACTAAGCCGTATCGACCGTCTGGACAACAAAGTGGCAAACCTGGAAGAGCAGATAAGGCTGATCCCCCAACCACAGATACCCGGAATAGTAAAATCCCCGTTCTCATTTAACATCTTGCTGATCGTGAACCTAATCACGTTCGCGCTTGTGGTCTACTTGCTTTTTAGATCACAAGAGAAATCTGTGGGCCCAAAACATAAAGAAGAGGCCAAGCCACTAAAGAACATCAAGGATTACATGCGCAGATATCAGGCTCAAGGATACCAGATCGAGAACATGAAATCTTTTCTTATAGCGCAAGGCTATCCACGCGACCTGGTTGAGCAGGCAGCCAGGGACATGGACACGGAAGCCAGCTTCAAGTTCTGAAATGCGCATACAGTACATACTGCCGACACTAAAATACCTTATAGGAAATAGAGTATATACTGTACTGAAAACATAACCAGTCACATTGGACGCGTGGCAGACTTCCAAAATGCGATGCGTCCGGAGAAGACGCATGAGCAAAGACTCCATCAAAGACCGAGCCGGCCAACCAAATGAGCTAAATCGCGTATTCTTGATGCGATGCATCGAACGATACCTCCACGCTGCCCAGACATGCTACCTGGACGGAGCGAATGAACTTGCGCGACTATACCTATCTCCTGCGCGAAGCGAAGCAGCAGGCGTCTCCACAATCGACAATATCGAACGACGCGCCAAAGCAACGCTTGAGAACATGGGCGAAGGACACATGTATTTGCACATCCAAAGATTCACCCAATGCGCAAAAGAAGGCCTCGCCAATTCGTATCATCGCATAGAACAGAGGTTCTGGCATGCGATTGATGACATGGTCGAAGCTGACATGATGATGGAAGCGGTGAGTCCGACCGACCTAACGAATCCTGCCGACTTGATCGACCTTATCAAGAAAGAGTACGACCGGGTCGCCCCCTTAAACAACGGAGTCGGGTCGCCAGAACATATTGGAAGATACAGAAGAGGCGGCAAAGAATGAAACAAAACAACATACTGCTTGAGAACCTCATCGCAGAGACCTATAAATCGAGCAAGGATGCGTTCAAGCGCTCGATCTTTTGGTACCAGAACAACCAGCTCGCTTCTATGATTGAAGATTACGCCCACGCTCTGCAAGAATCATCAATGCCTATCACCACCAGGTTCTATGAGACCATACTGACCCAAGACTGCGGAATAGAGTTCATGTCAAGGCTACAGGTCACAGAACTTGAAAAAAAAGTAAATTCAAAGAGAACTTTGAACAATTCGGTTTTTGACAAAATGATCTATTTCTGATGTCTA
>JBBSWF010000166.1:0-24075 GCA_038046365.1 Nanobdellota archaeon | reverse complement strand
ACTTTTCGGTTTTAGCAACCACTCTTCAGAAATCACTCACCTTCGGAGATACTGGCTGTCCAGAAACACTTTTATACGCATTGGCTGTCCTCGATGATATGCTCATAGGAATCGTAGGAAAGCCAAGCTGCGGAAAGAGCACGTTCTTTCGGGCAGCGACTTTGGCTGAAGCGGCCATCGCGAATTATCCATTCACGACAATCAAGCCAAACCACGGAGTTGGGTTTGTCAAGGTAGAATGCGTGGACAAGGAGTTTGGGCGCAAGTGCAACCCTCGCTTTGGTTACTGCATCGATTCGCAACGGTTTGTGCCAGTCGACATGCTAGACGTTGCAGGACTAGTGCCTGGAGCGCATGCCGGAGAAGGCATGGGGAACCAGTTCTTAGAGGATCTTAGACCAGCGCACTGCCTAATCCACGTAGTGGACATCAGCGGTTCAGTGAACGAGAAAGGAGAACCCTGCGAACCTCTCTCATATGACCCGGTGAAGGACGTGTCATTCCTTGAATTCGAGCTTGACATGTGGTACTACCAGGTCCTGTCAAAAGGGTGGGACCGCTTTTCGAGGCAGGTTGTGCAAGAGAAAGGGCAGATCCACAAGGCTGTCGCGAAACAGATGAGCGCGTTTAGGGTGACAGAAGAATTGTGCGAAGAATTGATCACAAAAACAGGGCTAAATGCCGAGAAGCCCAACCAATGGACAGAAGACGAGATGAAGAAACTGGCGTCCGCCATGCGTCGGGCGACAAAGCCGATACTCATCGCCGCCAACAAAGCCGACGTGCCTGGCGCAATGAAGAATTATGAACGCGTGAAATCCGAGTTCCATGAATACACGATAGTGCCGTGTTCTGCGGAGTCAGAGCTTGCGCTTAGGGAGGCCGCTAAACGGGAGCTGATATCTTATATTCCCGGCGACAAAGACTTCAAGATACTAAAACCAGAGACACTGAGTCCGAAACAGATCGCAGCTCTTGAATTCATACGAAAGAATGTTTTACAGACGTTAGGATCTACGGGAATACAGCAGGTGATGGACTATGCTGTGTTCAAATTCCTGGACTACATTGCCATATTTCCTGGAGGGGTGAATAAGCTGGAGGACAAGGATGGACGAGTGTTGCCTGACTGTTTCCTGTTAAAGAACGGCTCCACTGCGCTCGATTTCGCATATTCTTTACACACTGACCTAGGAGACGGCTTCATCAGGGCGATCGACGTGAAATCCAAACGGACTGTGGGAAAGGAACACCCACTGAAACATAGGGATGTAGTTGAGATAGTGAGCAGTAAATAGAAGAACAATCAACTCATTAAAATCCTGATTTTGCCCTCAATTAGGCACCTTCACGAACTTCCCATTCTTGACCTGCTTGATAATAATATTCTTCTTGACATCGCCGTTCTTGTCAAAAGAGAAGGTTCCGCTCGCGCCAGGGAAGTCCTTTATCTCCAGAAGCGCTGCCTTGACCTTATCGGGGTCTTCGCCAGCTATCTCTATACCCTTGGCAAGGACCATCAGGGCGTCGTAGGAATTGGCCGCGGTGTTGTCTGGTGTTTCATTGTACCTGCTTTGATACATATCCACAAAATCCTTCACCGAAGTGAGATTGGAGGAGGGATCGTATGGGTAAGGGTATGTCAGGCCCTCAGCATAGTTTCCGTAGTCCCGCAAGAGCGGGGCGGTCTCAGCGCCAAAAGTTCCGAGCCACACTGCTTTGATACCCAACTCATCAGCCTGCTTGAGGACGATGCCAACAAGGCCGGAATTATGGAAGTCGAGGATGGTGTCTGGATTCCCCTCCTTGATCTTGACCAATGCGGAACTGGCATCCAATTCAGTAGGACTTAACTCCTCTCTTCCAGTGATTATTCCACCTATCCTCTTGAACGCCGCTTCGAAATCGTCGGCATGCTCTTTCCCGAACTGGGTCTGGCTGGTGATGATCCCCACGTATTTTGACTGTGCCTCTTCTAGGGCATAGCTCGCTAGAGGAGCCATCATATCTCTCACTGTGGGAATGGTGCGGAAGAACAAATCATCTTCACTCATGCTATCTTGAGGCGCAATCGGAGAGATCAGCAAAATCCCTTTCTGGTTAGCCGATGGGATGATCGCTTGAGTCGTAGTGGACCATGAATCACCCACAATAAACTTGATCCCGTCGACATCGGCAAGCTTGCTCAAGGACGTAACTGCAGTGGCCTGGTCTGTCTTTGTGTCCTCGACTATCAGTTGGATCTTCCTGCCCTCAATGCCATTTTTCTCATTCAATACGTCTTTTGCTAGCTCAAGACCCCGCAGCTCCTGCTGCCCGTGATACGATCCGGTGCCTGTGATAGAAGAGAGGATCCCGATTCGAATTGGAGCCATGCCTTTTTGATCTCCTGCTACGACTTTTCCAGATGCACGTCCCTCACAGCCAGACAGCAATATCACCAAGACCATCAACACCACAAAACTGCAAGCCCTAAGACTTCCCATTTTCTCACCTTTTGAATCATCGCTTTATGTTACCACTCTTATGTTGTGCTAAATATTTAAGTATTATTTCCCCCCTAGTGAGGAGTAGTGATGAACACGGCGACCGAAGGGGGGTTTTTATCAGAGATCGGACTGACAAAGGGGGAGGCTCGGGTCTACTTGTGCCTGTTATCGCTTGGGCAGACGACATCCGGCCCAATCATCGCGCAGTCTGGAATATCGAGTTCTAAGGTCTATGAGATACTGGAGAAACTGATGCAGAAAGGGCTTGTCTCATCTACCACACTCAACAAGACCAGACACTTTCAGGCAACGTCTCCGTCTAAGCTGAGAGACTACCTATCTGCACAAGAGGACGCATTGAATCGGAGGAGATCCCTACTGGAACAGAACCTCCCCTCACTGCAAGCGGACTATCGAGGGAATAAAGCGCTCCAGAACGCCGAATTCTTCGTAGGAGTCCAGGCGATAAAAACCATGCTGATGGGCCTGATCGAAGATGCCAGGAAAGGAGACGAATTCCTGTTCTTTGGCGGGAGCGGAGAAGGATACATGAAAGCCCAAAAAGAATTCTATAAAAAATATGATCAATCAAGACACAATGCTGGTCTGAAGACGCGAGGGATCGTCTTGGAACACTATCGTGGGGAATACAGGTCATGGCACTCATCGCTGCGGTTCGTCCCTTTCCCCACTCCATCGAACCTAGGCATATACAAAGACCGGGTCGCTATAATCTCCTGGAGCGAAAACCCAATAGGGATACTTATCACATCAAAGGACATAGCAGACCAATACAGGACATTCTTCGAAGCGATATGGGCGATAGCCAAATCTTAGGGAATTGGAATCACTTCTTGAGCGCCTTGAAGCTCTCGATGAGATCTATGACGTACTTGCCTTCCTCGAGCTTGTAGATGAGCGGACCGCCCTTGAAGAGCTGGACGAGGTCGATCTCGTACTTGCCTGGCTTGAGGACGCGGACGGTCTCGAGATCGAGCACAACAGGGTAGTCCACATCCAGCTTCGATGAGAGGAGCTCGTAGATGGACTTCTCTATCTCGTCACGGTCTGAGCTTGATAGCTGGAGCGCGGCGACTTCCTTTTTCGCGGCCTCTAATGTCTTTGACTTGATGAAGAAGAACGTCTTGTTGCCGCAAGAAGCGCAGCCTTTGTGCAGGTCGATGTCTTTAGACCCGTCTTCATAGAAACGGTTGCAACGGACGCACTGGTGGGGCACTTGTGATCAGTCCTTTCTGTGGTGTTGTGAGGCGGTGGGGCTGTGTCGCTTCCACACATGATATCTGGTCTATACGGATGAAATGGATACTCTCCGGGTTTACTGATCATGTACTTTTTGGCGGATCAGCGCTTCTTCGAGGCCTTCTTGCGGGCCTCTCTTGTCATGAGCTCGATCTTGTGGGGATTGCGCTTGATGTCCTTGACAACGCTAGCCGAACCGATGATAGTGAGACCCTGCCTGTCGCCTAGCACCAGCGAAGCAAGATCGTTCTTGAGCTTCTGCAAGCCATTTAGCTTCTGCTGCTCAGGATGTATCACTGCGAGCTCTATACCTCGGAATGCATCGTTTATCTCTTCCATCGTGCACTTGATGAGCTCGGCCTCCTCCTCCTTTCCCAATCGGCCCTGCAAAAGGACTATCTTGTCCTCCTTGGCGATGTTGAGGAGCTTGCGGATCCTGCCGACGGAGCTCATCTGCTCGATCTCAGTGTATGGAATGAATTGAAGGGTTACCATCGTTCCTCTTTTGATTTCCTCGTCTTTTTTTCTGTCTTTTCCTGCGACACTTTCTTTACCCGGCGAGCACGAAGAGAGCCTCGTAGAACTCCTCCATGTTCTTGCCGTACTTGGCCGAGATGCCCACAACATCATATTGCGGGAACGCGGCCTCTATCTTCTTGAGATTCGCCTTTTTAAGATCTACCTTATTGGCGACTATCAGGACAGGAATGTCCCTTGCCTGAAGGTTTCCTATTATCGTGATATTGACCTGGGAATAAGGATCGAGCGTCGAATCCAGCACTATTATGACCACATCCATGTCGTCTAGCCACCTGATCGCATCGATGACTCCTTTGGTGGCCTCTTTCGCACGCTCTTTGGCTTTGCGTTCAGTCATCCCCGCCTTGATGAAATCCTCATAATCGATCTTAGTAGCTATCCCTGGCGTGTCGACCAGATTGAACGTAAGTTCTCGGCCCTTGGACTTGATATTGACCTGCTCTTTGATCTGGATCTCTCGCGTCTCGTGGGCGATGTTAGACACAGAACCCATCTCCTCACCCAGCCAATCCTTGCAGATGCGATTGGCAAGAGTGGTCTTGCCGCCGTTAGGAGGGCCGTAGAGGCCGATCTTGACGTGTTTTCTCTGCCTGAAGATATCGCGCATAACCTTGCCGACGAATCTTTTAAGAGCATCAATCATATTTCCACCTAGATTACCCCATCAAACTATGGGCCAAGCGGGCTCTCCCCTCTATATATACTTTTCTGGACGGGACAGAAGAGAAAAACAGGGGATAGACAGCGGCGGGAACTAGGCCCTGGAGGGCGGTTTGAGATGATAACCTGGGGAATCCTGCCTCTTGGGACGTCCTCACTCGTCGGAAAATACCCTCTCACGACGGAACCACCGACCCATAGCGTCGAAAACTTTATATACGTCCGACGCCAAAAATGCCGTTTATCGACGATAATCGTCGATGGGAGGAAAAAAACATGGCTGAACTCGTCGCCAAAGTGGGCGCAAAGAAAGAAGCCGGCTACCTCTATTTCGTGGACAAGCAGGGAGACATCTCCCGCGCCAAGATGGCCCGCGGAAGGAAGAAGGGAAAGGCCGGAAAGCCTGAGAAAGTCGCGAAAGCCGGAGTCAAGAAGGCAGTAGGATACCTGTACTTCGTCGACGGCAAGGGAAACATCTCTCGCGCCAAGATGGCCCGCGGCGGTCGCAAAAAGAAGCGATAAACTTCGTTTTATTTCATTTTCACCCCGGATTCCTCGAGTGGGGGGTTCGAGGGTTGATTTCTAATTTTCTGGAAGGATGAGGTTGGAGACTGCCATACCGCTGATCCACAGACTACTTTTCCAATAAGATACGCGGGATAACTATAATAACAAATTTCATCATCTCTTGCGCTTCGCTTTGCGCTTGACTGGCTTTAGCATCTTGGCGATATTCTTCTCCTCGCTCACGAGGCGCTTGAAGAGGCCTCCTAACTTGTCGTCGTCTGGCAACTCTTCCTTGTGGAGCTTGCGGGCGATCATCTGCGCCTGCTTCATGTAATCCTGGCTCGGCCTGGCAAGCTTCTTCGCTTTCTTGATCTCTTTCTCGGCTTGTTCTTTGGAGTATTTTTCAGCGGCCATCAATCAACAAATGAGCATACGCGTATTTAACGATTTCGAAGGAATGTCGCATCAACAATTAAATAATGAACCCGAATCCGAGATCATATGGAAAAAGGGATGGTCATCTCCGGAGGGTTCGGGGATATTGTATGCCGAGAGAAGAGCTCGACACCGCTGGAGCTTGGGGAACTTCTCGTGTCAGAGACTGCTGATGGGATGATACTTCTAAAAGTGTTTGACCTGGTGTTCGGAAGCCAGCTCTCACAGCAGCACCTGGAACTGATCAGCGGGCTGAAGCTAGAGGAAGACAGCGACCTGGATCTGATCGAGCCGCACCTTCGAGCATACACTCTCGCGCGGATGAAGGCGCTGGTGAAGATCGCGTCTGGACGGGCTAGGCTATGCAAGACCCTTCCTCCATTCTTATCTACAGTTCGGGAAGTGACATCGGAAGACTTACGGTTCCTAGCGAAACCGGAACATCCGCTATTCATCGGAAACCTGCGCAGCGGAAGCAAGACACTCGACCTGCCAGTGTATCTCGATGGAGTCAAGGCGATAAGCCACCACCTGTTGATACCTGCGACCACCGGCAAGGGGAAGAGCAACCTCACTTCAGTGATGTTATGGCAGGCCACAGGCCAGGACTGGTGCGGACTGCTTGTGCTTGATCCACATGATGAGTATTATGGAAGGAACGGCCCTGGGCTGAGGGAGCATCCGGATCGGGACCGGGTGATATATTATTCGAGCAATCCACCGCCAGGAGGGCGGACGCTCGCTGTGAACATATCTTTGCTTCGTCCTGCTCACCTGAACGGGGTGCTCGACCTGAGCGACCCTCAGAAGGATTACGCGGCCGCGGCATACCGTAAGTATGAGTCTAATTGGATAGAATCGATAATGAAAGGAGCGCCAGTGGCAGAGACATTTGGCGAAGGGACTATCGGAGTGGTGAAGAGAAGGCTGAGTCTGCTGCTAGATATCGAGATGAGCGAGACCGGAATCGTGTGCAGCGGGCCTTTCAGGAATGTCGGAGGAGAGACGACACCAAAGGACATCGTGGACGCGCTCGAGAACGCGCGGACTGTGATTATCGACACCTCATCATATGACGGAAGCCAGGAACTATTGATCGGAAGTCTAGTCGCGACAGAGATATTGTCACGGTATAAGCACCATCTGTCTAATGGGAGACTGAAAGATAAGCCTGTGATCGGGGTATTCCTCGAAGAGGCGCCGCGCGTATTGGGAAAGGACGTGCTTGAGCGGGGGACCAACATATTCTCGACGATCGCACGCGAAGGCAGAAAGTTCAAGGTAGGGCTTGTGGCGATCACACAACTTCCATCTCTCATACCCCGAGACATACTCGCTAACATGAACACCAAACTCATACTTGGCGTCGAGATGAAACCCGAGAGGCAGGCGATAATCGAGTCGGCGGCGCAGGACTTGAGCGACGATGATCGCGCTATCGCGTCTCTCGACACCGGCGAGGCCATAGTCAGCAGCAACTTCGCCACATTCGCGATACCGGTCGCAGTGCCGCTATTTGGCGAATTCAAGAAACAGGATACTGGGAAGGCGGCCGGAGATGTTGGGGCGAAGAAAGGATTCGCTGGCATGACTCACCGATGATACTGAGAAAGGAATATATACTGATTTTTCCAGGAATGAGGGGATGGTCCGCAAAGCCAAGAAAAAGTCCCTTGAACAAGGCCAAGTCACTATCTATATCATAATAACGGTCATCGCTGTGGTGGCGCTCATCGCGTTCACCATCAAGATGCCAAACAAAGCCGAGTTCGCTCAACTGGAAGCAGAAGACTATCTCTCTGACGCGAAAGCAGACGCGAAAGCATGCCTCGATGATATGCTTGTCAATGTCTTGCGGGATGTGGGTGACTCCGGAAGGCTCGAATTCAAGCACCCCATTCAGCTGTTCGACGGGATGGTAGAGACGTTCTCGATCGATGGCGAAAACCTGATGCCTAGCTCAGAAGAGCTTGCGCAAGAGGCAAGCAGGCAGCTTGATGAGGAGGTCACCGAGTGCATAGCGCAAGAATGGGCAGAGAGGCCACAGAGATTCAAGACCGGACTCGGCACGGTGAAGACAAAAATCACGTTCTCAGAGACTCATGCTGTGGTGGCAGCGAAGATACCTCTTGAAGTCACCGAGTTTGGGAAATCCTACACCTCCGAAGATTTCTCATCGAACATACCCCTGAGATTCCTAACCACCTATCGGACTGCGGAGACGCTCGCAGGGCTGGCACAGGAGGATCCGACCAAAATTGATCCAGAACTATTATTGTCACAGCCAGTCCATGTGACTATCAAGACGATAAGCCCGACCAGCTACCTCTATGAACTCAGCGACGAAAAAAGCCTGATCGACGGCGCGCCATACCTATACCGGTTCGCGGTCAGCTATACTGGTGAGCCAAGATGAAGAACAAGACCTTTTCCACGAAGATATTCACCCGTGACGCTCTCGATGTCATGATACTGGCCGCTTTGCTTGTGATCTGCGTGTCTGGAGCAGCAGTGCCTGCACCGCAGACCCTTGAATCAGTGATGAAGATGACTCCTGCGGAGTTCACCCAGCTCGAGCCTGGTGACGCGATGCGGGCACTCAACCAACTCTCTGCTGCAGGCGAGACCAAGAAGCTCAGCGAGCTCTTCGACTCATATGCGAACACAAGACTCGGGCTCGCCGCGAAATTTCAGATCACAGCGAAGACAGCCATCGGAGCTGAAGGGCTCAAGGCGCCAAACGGCGACTTCCTTGACTTCAAGACGCTGAAGGATTTTATATCATCACACCTCAAAGAAGCAGTGAGCGTATTCTCGCGCGCGAACGGCTTCGAGATAAGGACCTCTGGATCAAAAGGGCAGACCTCACTCTCATCGCAAGGATTCAAGACGATGTCGTTCACAAAAGACGGACGGATAAACCTTGACGGCAACCTGATCGATGCTGAATCCGGCAAGAGCGCATACGCCACCTCAGACAAGGACGGGGCAGTGCATCTCGACGGGAAAGGATACTATAATCCTAAGGGCGGCAAAGGATTCGAGTTCCAGGGCAGGTCGACAGTTGCAGGCACAGGCAAGATAATAATAGACGCTGACTCGGGAGGAAAGAACTGGATAAGGATGGACGGCCAGAGGTTCATACCAAAAGACGTCGCGATGGCCGTGTTCACCGAAAGATCCCGGTTTGACGCTGAAAGGAACCTGAACAAAGCCTTGGTCTGGGAAAAAGACGGGCGGACCATATCGACTGTGGTCCGGCAAGCGAATGTCAGAGGACTCATCGGCGGAGAGTTCCAGATCGGCCGATCTATCCAGACGATCGGCCCGGATGGACTGCCTGTCATAAAGGAAGAACTGGTGACTTTCTCACCATCTGGCACCACCAACCCGGCGACCAGCGGGCTCACATATGATTCCTTCTTCAGCCAGCTCAAAGATGCGACAAGCAGCGCGCGCGACAAGGCAAAGACATGGCTCAAGATGGGCAGGAACAGCGACCCCTCATTGATAGAAGGACTGCAGAAGCTGCTTGGAGTGGACGAGAGAGGGGCGGATGGCATCGCCGTGTTCGGGATTAAGACCAAGGAAGCGGTCATGGGATTTGAAGAGAGACATGGATTGTCCGTGACAGGCATAGTCGGACCGAAGGTGTATGTCTCACTATCTGAAGAATACAGCAAGGATACCTCATCGAATATATATTACTACGACACCAAAGGACGCGGAGTGACGATCGGCGACTCGGGATTCTGGTATCGGAAGGATGACTCCGCGACAGCAGGCGTCGGCGTTTCGCTCGACGCGACAGTAGGCCGAGTGAGCACAAGGCGGCTGACCACAGACCGGACAAACACGGACAAGACTGCTTATACTGAAGACACCCGTGATGAGATGATCTCTGCGCTGCGCGGAGGATACTGGCACATGGGCGTGCGGCAGGAAGACTACACCCGCTTCGTGCGAAGCCACTGCTATGACGGCAGCGTAAACCTTGCAGAGCAGATGGGATACGCCAGGCCGCCATCGCCTGACCGGATCAGGAACGCGGACGTGCCAGACAGGGCCAAATTCGCAGAAGGCACATTCCAGCGAGAGGAATTGAGCGAAGCGAAAGTCGGAGACCCTATATACTTCGCGACACCGGAAGATTCTTCGCACCCAAGAGCAGGCAGCGTGAGCCACATAGCCACTGTGGTCGGGAGGACAAGTGACCCGAATGATCCTTTCATCGCTCACTCATTCTCCGGCCAGCCTAGAGTAGAGCGGCTGAGCGCATTCCGCAGAGCGTATTCGGGCGGATCCCAAAGGTGGGACAGAGCGAGCGTGTACGCATACAGGAAAGTGTGAGACTGAAAAACCGGAATCCGCATTTAGGATTTATATACTCTTTTAGCGCTCTATCTGCGGATAGGCCTAAGCTTGCCTGCTGACCTATATTCAATAGTAACTATCTAGTGGTAACAATTAGAAACATTTATATACACTAAATCACACTATGGGCAGATGGCAAAATCCCTCCTCCAGATATGCCTCGCAGGACTACTGTCGAGCGCGACCGCGGTCTATAGTGGGGCTACCTATGAACCCACTCCCACATCAAACATGAGCCCAAATGCACAGGCTTGCGCTCTCGAAGCCAAGAATCCTCTTGAAGAAGAGCTCGACTCCAACATAAAGACCCGATACACAGACTCGGCGCTTGAAGAGATGGGCAAGAACATCAAGACTGACAAGGACATCAAAGACCTTCCATCCTACCTCGACGGGAAGATCGTGATAATGCCCATAATCGCTGGAAGAGGCGGTGAAGCATACAATTGGCAGGGCGTCCTGCGTGAGATATCCGAACACCGCGCGGTGAGCCTCACTTTCGCCCACGGAAACAGCAGGTGGGACCAGGAAACAAGATCATACCTCCTAGGAGAAAATGACTCCCAAAGCACGATGCCTGACATGTATCGGAATCTGCTAGACGCGCTTCGATCCAGCGGCCGCATACATTCGGCACTATCATATTCGACAGGGCAAGGAAACATGCCGGCCGGCGGGTCGAGAGCATACCTTGAAGGACTTGCACGAAAAGTGCTAGATGGAAACAAAGGAAAGCTGCGCATAATATCTATCGACTGCAATGAAGCCGAGCTTTTCGCAGACGCACTAAAACAAGTGTCAGGGAGATCAGACGCAGTCATGCTATTTCGCAAAGGGCACGTAACCATCGAGGATGAAGAGAAGACCGGACCGGATCACTCGCTTGTGCCAGTAGTCTATATAGAAAAAGATGGAAAATGGGCAACGCCCTGATCCAGAACCCGATCCGCGCTCACGCCTGCCATTTTTTCTCGACATAATACACCTCCTGACGGCCTGACCATGGGTAATCTAGAGGCTTCACAGGCACATACCTTCCATTGACTTTCTTCACAAGAGCCCAACCAGCGTTGAAATCAAGATCCGGCTTGCTCCCATGATCAGCGATAGGAAACTTCTTAGTGAACCATGATCCATCCCGATAATACTTGACGACGATCTTGTCCCCTGACTTTGCGCGGGGATTGTACTTGTTGACCGCGACAGTCCACTGCTCCAACGGATTATTCTTATTGCCAAGACCCATCTGGCCGACCACGGAAGGGTCATAGAACTTCTTGTTGCTCTGATAACTAGCCAGGTAGATCCCATCGCCGTTCCACTTGAGGCCACGCTGCGCGGCCTGCTCTTCGGTCAGGTGGACGCGAGCCCAACCTTCGACTCTGGTGGCGCTCTTCTTCTTGCCTAGGCTCCAATCGTCAAGGAATTCATCCAGGCTGCCAAACTCAGGCGTGTAATACCTTGTGAACCTCACATCTTCGAGCTCCTCAAGCCCCTTGACTTGAGCAGGGCTGAATTTCGTCTCGGGCGAAGCGGCAGACGGCATTGAGCCGCGACTGATCTCTTGGACAGAAGACACCTGTACAGAATACTCTCTAGGGGCGGCAGCACGCGAAGCAGATGAAAGATCCCACTTCTTGCCGCCGCTTAGATAATCAGCCACATCAGACGCCATCCCTTTAGGATCAGAGACAAAGTGCGAATCGATTAGGTCTTTTCTCTCGAAGAGCGATGCGAGTCCTTCCTTGGTGAGGTCTTTGCCGCCTTCGATCAACTGTCCGGTCTTTGCATCATACACCTTGTAATGGCCCTTGTTGTTGTCCATCTCTTGGACTGTGTACAAGTGGGCGCCGTCCTTTCCCAAAATCTTGAATGATCCTTCGTCGGCCTTTAAGATCGATCCTATTGATTCTCCATGCAATGCGCCCATTATCCTTGCCTTGCCTCCCATGCCTTCGATAGAAGTCACGCGACCGCCGTTGTCTGTGGTCGCCTTGAACCCTGACTCTTCCAAGGCGGACATGATTACCTTAGGATTGACATAAGTATTGCCTCCATTGAGCAGCATATCCCCTCCCTTGTCAGAGAACAATGCAGTGACTCCACGGTCGAACCTGATGTCATCAGGTGACTTGAAATACACTTTTTTGTCTCCGGAGATCTTATCATAATTCGCCTTTGAATCAGCGAGCCAGACTTGATCTTTTAACGGAACAAAGGAACTGCTTATTGTCTTGCCGTCCGTCCCGATCGTGTCTGCACGAGAGCCTTTTGGTAGCCTCACACCATCATCAGTGAATAGCGGCCTTGAATCAGGCGCGGCTGAAATCCTGCTGACCCGAACATCGACGCCTTCTTCGGTCTTGAAGTTCACAGCGCCATTCTCAAGTAGAAATCCGTCCTTTGAGTAGACTAGCGAAGCGCCGTCCTTGGACAGAAGGCTCTGCGAGCCTGCCTTGATGGAAGAATCCTTGCCCAGGCTGAACTTTGGATCCTGGCCTTTCTTAGCATCGACTTTGACCTCGCCACCTTCTGCCTTGAACTCTTTATTGTCGAGAATGAATGATGCATCGTTTCGGAAACGGATCGTGTCGCCATCGATAGTCACTTGCGCTCCTGGCTTGAGGACGAACTTTCGGCCATTGAACTTGATCCCTCCGCCATCCTTGAACACGATCTCTGCGTTCTTGAATTCCCCTTTCGTGATCGAGCCTGAGACACTCGATATGCCTTGGATATCCCCCTGCTTGAATTTCAAGAACGGGTAAGGCCTGTCTTCGATACTAGGCATGTCCTTGCCAGTCAGGTCCAAGATGGGCTGCTGAGACTCCGAGGCAGCCTGGGCGATTAGCGCAAGCACGAGCGCCGAGATGATGGCTGCTACAATCATTCTCTTCATGGCAGACCACTCTCCGCGAGATTGAGAGCGAACCTATACCTCAAGGGCTTTCCAGACAACGATGACATGTCTGAATATATCTCCATGATGATTGTCTTGTCGTCAACAGGCTTAAGCAATATACGATATGGTGAATCAAGCAATAATCCGGTGTCTATCCAACCAGGAGTCTTTGCGATCTCCTCAATCAATCGAGAGGCTTCTTGGTGTACTTCTAACAAAGGAATAGACCGATCAAACTGGAAATCACCTGTCTTTGAGATTCTGTCCTGCGCGATGACTGTCAGAGGAACATGAGCCACACCGGCAATTCCATCATCTTTGAGGGCAACATCGATACTGATCTCTTCGATATCAAACCCTTGTGGGACTGACGCGCCAGACCCAAGGCATGACTCGAGATATCGTTCGGATCGGCCGGCGACCATACCCTCGATATCCTCCTCTTTAGGCACCATAGGCTTGCCGTCGATCATGAAAAGTCCGATGCCATTTGTGATTCCCTCTTCCTTGATTGAGACTACCTTTGAGGGGTAGATTCCTCCCAGATCAAGGAAATCGGATATTGCATCATCTACAGATTGGCCCAAGCAAGCACGGACCAAAGAATCCAGCACACTAAGATCCGCGGGAACAGATAAAGATGGTTGGAGTGTTGTAACACTTGCTGTCTGGCGCTGGCTGAACTCATACACCAACGCGGCGGAGATGATAATGACTGCGAGAACCATAAAGACTGTAACCTGCCCTGCCCTTCTCATAAATATCACTTTGAATCCGAGACTATAAAATACTTTTCAGACGATTCTAACCAAACCATCAACATTTATATATCCCGTCAGCGAGGAAAAAACCATGCGCGCGAGAATGCCATCCGAAAAGAAAGGACAGCTGACCGTGTACATAATAGTAGCGATACTTGTTATATCAGTATTCGCAGTCCTTAGGCTCCAGCAGGATAGGACTGTCTTGCCACCCACAACCGGAGCGGACGAAATCCAGAAATACCTCGACGTCTGTTTCCAGAGATCAGCGGCCTCGTCACTACTTACGATCGAACAAGAAGGAAGCGGAGACCGGCGGATGGGCCGGATCCCCCACGAAGACTACGATGTTGCGATACTGGTTCAGGGAGACCAGGTTCTGATACCTTCGATCGAATCCCTTGAGAAGGACATCGCGTCAGAATTGATATCCTCTTACTCAGAATGCAATCCCTCACTCTTGTTCCCTTATGCGATCAAGCAAGACTTTGATTCAGCGCAAGCGAGCGTCACACTGACTGACTCACAAGCCAGATTCGTGATATCTGTTCCGAGCTCGATGAGATTAGGCGACCGCGAGATCACATCATTTGGCCAGCACACCGTTTCCATACCCACAAACCTCGCAGCGATGCACAAAGCCGCATCTGCGCTGGCAGAATCGATAATTGGCACACCCGACATGATTCCGCTCAATGAGCTAGACATGCCTCCGTTCGAGGCATATGTCTACCCGACGGACGATAAGAATACAGTGATCCGGATAATCGACAACGATCCTGCCACTTATCTTGGAGAAGACGCACAGACATACACATTTGGGGTGGCGAGGTGAGACCATGGGCGCGAGAAAGATGAACAGACACAGGAGTCATTTCGCATCGATCCTGCTATTGGCGATCCTCGCGATAATCATCCTTTCTAGCATAGCCTTCGCAGATGAGAAACCCGACGAATACACCCGGGATCCTGATAAATATTATCAGAACCCTAGCAATGTCGGACAATGCCCGTCCTGCGATTTTGCCTACTTTAACAACCCATTGAACCTTGGGAAGAACAGCGACGCGCACAAGAAATTCTTCCTTACCCCTGGGTCGATACTGAAAGCGCCTCAAGGAGCCCAGGCATGGCTCAAGAAGCTAGGTGTCGAAGCCACATTAGACATGAACCGTGCGGACAAGGGCATAATATTCGATCTTGTCGGAGGGTACATACGCAATGGAAAGACCGCGATCTACCCAAAACAATACCCCCCTGGCACACTGATACAGACCCTGCCAGAAGGAGGGTTCCTCATATCCAAGAGCACCATCAAAGGATTCGAGATCGTCACTTATGACAAGAATACCGGCACTTACACGATGGACGGCGCGAAGGTGAGACTGCCTCAAGCGCCAGCCGAAGGACAGAAGATCGAAGCGATACGGGATGCAAATGGAAATCTCAAAGAGGTCATGTTGCCGGCCAACGCACGCTACGACCTTCCTGAAGGAACCCGGAGGATACTCGCGCGAGAGGCCACGACGCTTCTCTTTGATGGGAGCGACCCGACCCGCAGGACAGACGCGGCAATCGGAATAACTAAGGAGACGATGAAAATCAATAACAAAGTCAACGCATTCATCTGGGATGGGTCCCTCCAGGTCTTCGCATCAAAAGGAAGATACTTCCAAAAGGAATTTCCCGGATTCATCGGCGGCACCATCGAGATGCAGAAGAAAGACGGCAATCTGATAACCCTCCGGAGCGCAGGAGACTCAACAGGAATGGAGTCTGTCCGGTCGAAACCTATACGATATGATGAAGACGCTGGGTTGGACCCGCGCAGAAGCCTCGTAAAGAGGGTACAGCAGCTTCTTAATCTCGATGGGGCATCACTCAAAGAAGACGGGAAATTCGGGCCTAAAACCGAGGCAGCGATAGCCGCATTTCAGGCAAAACATGGAGTTGGCGAGGGTGACTCCGGTGTGCTGGATGAGCAGACCATGCTGGCTCTAGATCGTGAATCCGGCCTCATACTATCTGGCAAGAGAGAATCCGGAGAGTCAGCAATAAGGAAGCTTGCACAGGCAGGGTACAGCAACCCTGCGAAATGGGGGTCATTCAAGCGGCCAGCGTTGGTTGAAGACCAGATATCCACTAGGCTAGACACTCAACCAACTGTCGACCGCAACTTGTTGGTGTCCTACTACAACAGGCTCGCTGACAAGGCCTATGGCAAGAACGAAGGGCTGCTGCGCGACATCCCTGCGGCGATCTATCAAGCAGCAGCAGAAGCAGAGAAGAAATTCGGATTCCCGATAGATCCGGCCAAACTGCTAGCGCTCGCCGCGCACGAGACAAGCGCGGAAAACGCCAACGGCGCTTTCCTTCCATTCAACAGCTACAACGCAAGGGCCAGGAACAACTTTGGAGGGATAGGCGGAGCAGGGAATTACTACCAATATGACACTCCACTGGAAGGGGCCAGAGCGCTAGTTGAGCATATGTACACGAGCAGACACTATTTCAAACAAGGAAAATATTCCATAACCGCAATATCTCGCAAATGGTGCCCGCTGTCTGATGACGGATGCGATGGGCACTTAAGCAGCTGGAAAACAATCTATGACCGATACAAGAGATTGAGTTGATCATCCCAGAAAAATAGTTGCAATATCCCCAGATAATCGGCGATTCCACTGAGTTTTCTGCTGAGCCCCTAAATCGCCAAATTTAAATAACCAACATACAGGTTTTCTGAGAATGGAAATATTCCGCAAAGGGCAGATCAGTGTATACATCGTCGTCGCTTCTCTTATCATGATCCTCGCGGTGATCTATTTCATACAAGCGCCTTCGCAATCAAGCCGGATGATGGCGCGGCCGATCCCATCCCAGACCGAGGAATTCCAGGATGGTTCGATATTCCTGAAATCGTGCCTCGATGATGCCGCAGAGATCGTGGTCGGAGACTTCGCCATCACTGGATCGCAGGCTCTATATAAACAAACACTCTTGATCGGGGAGATACCGCGTGCAGTCTTCTCATCACCTGCTGACGTCCCATCCATAGACGATGCGATAGAGACCTCGCGAAAGTCATTTGAGACACAATTAGACAACTGCTTGATGGACCAAGAATTCCCTTACGACCTTATCGCAGAAGACGCAACAGTGGATGTCTCATACTCGAACGGCAGACTGCTTTTCAGGACGTACCCAGTAATCGCAAAAAGCGGATCAATTAGCAGGACTTATGATGCTTTTGTCAACTCAGTGACGTATCCTTTAGAGGAATACCTAAACGATGCCAAAGCCGCGGTGGAGGCCATCGCACAGGATCCAGAGAGCATCAACATTAGCGCCCTGCTGTCAATAAATGCTTACCACACAATAAAACAGGTCGATGCCGAGACCTATGATATCACGCTCTCAGCGGACGGATGGCCTGGAACATCATACTCATTCATCGCGAAGGTGAGATAATGAACAAGACAGTCTCAGAATATCCATCCAGACTAAATCTGTCTATCCTGATATCTGTTTTGGTGCTCGCCGCGCCAACTTTCGCAGCCCTGGGCGGGACATCAGAAAAACCGATCTTCTTCGAGCCATCCAACCAAGCCAACGTCCAGCAATGCCTTCAATACCTCCCATGCCTAAGAGACGCTAGAGCGTATTACCAGACAGTCCCAAACGTCGGCAATAATGTGAATACCGATGACCAGTTCTTCTTGAACCCTGAAAATGTCAAAACCAACCCTGAAGCGGCAAAGGCCTACTTCTCAAAGAAAGCCAATGTCGCGAAGATACAAACAACAAACCCAAAAGCAGCAGACGCATACTTTGGGGACATCGAGAACATGAAAAAGCTCGATGAAAAAAACCTCGAAGGAGCAGACATGTACTTCTCCACCAGGGGGAACATGGAGCGGTTCCATGAAGCCGGCATCGAATACCTCAAGAAGAAATACGGCAAAGGGCTCGACATCAAGATGGAAACCGGCATCGGAGTGATATACGACTCCGACAAAGGGTTCCTTGTCATGAATGGCGATTCACTAGACATGAAATCATTCAAGGACACGACACACAAAGTCAGCCTCAACAAAGGCGGAGAATTCGTGATCGACGGCAACAGCTACAAAGGCTTCGCGAAGATCTCCAGACTCGACTCTGGGACATTCACGCTCGATGAGATCGTCGCCAAACCTGCCGGAGCAGGCAACAAGTTCACTCCCAACAGGTTAGATATCAATGAAGGGACAACTGTTCGTAGCCTGAAGTCAACGAAAGGATATCCTGAATGGCAGATCACAAGCAAACAAGAAGGTTTGGCAGTATTCCTTGATAAGACCAAAGCGACAAAACTCGTATACCCTGCAGTGTCTGTCACAAAAGGATGGATATTAGCGAACAAGCTGGCCAGAGCAGACCTGCAAAGCGGCCCGCTGATCGGCGAAGCAAGAGCCGGAACATTATATCAGCGAAAACCAGTAGATGAGATCGCGCTCAAAGAATTCGTCTCAGACTCGGCATTCCACAAAGGCAACGGTTACCATCTCGGAGTCCAGAGCAGCACAGCGACATCTAAAGGTGGTGTGCAAGGGATAGACTTGAACACATTGTCAGAGCGCGCCCTATCTGGAATGAGCTACACTGAAGGGAAGCAGATGCTTAGAGGGGATGATGTGAAAGAAGTGCAAAAGATGCTGCGCAGACTGAGCATAACAGACGGGGAAGACGGCACCGGCAGCGTAATTGGCGTCGACGGCAAATTCGGACCGAGGACTGCCCAATCGATAAAAAACTTCCAAGAATCGATAGGAGCTAAACAGACAGGGGTGCTAGATGCCCAGACTCTGCAAGAACTATACGATGCCAACAAAGAGGTCTACACCAGATCGATAGACGGATTCGAGAAAGGCGCGCTATCGATCACGCATGAAAGATATGTCTCTCCAGGATCAGTTTCGGAAGGATTCTGGCCTGTGCCAGGCCAACCCATGAACCGGTTCGGCAGAGGAGGATATAACACAAGATCCAGTTTCCATGGCGGAGTGGATCTTCCTGCAGATATAGGCACGCCTGTGAAAACTGCCGGAGATGGAATAGTCACGTTTGCAAAGTGGGATCCACTCTCACACGGTTATTCCGTTGAGGTCTATTATCAAGATCTGAAATATGAAGATTCCGACGGCAATCTGAAGAGAGGCGTGACCATGAGATACAGTCACCTGAACGGGATCCCGACAGTGGATCCATCCACCGGGGAAGTATTACCCTCTGTAGACAAAAATTCCTATGCAACAAACCCCGAGAATGGAAAACGGCTAAACACCCACCTCCCAAAATTAGCTCCAGGAATGACCATCTCAGAAGGGCAAATCCTGGCATACTCCGGGAAGTCTGGTGGCAGCAACCCGAATAAAGGCACTTTCCCCCACCTGCACTTTGAAGTGAAGACTGGGGTCCGCAATATAAACCCTGGAACCAGCATCCCCAACGCCATATACGACAAGTCAAAAAGGATTAACCCCGTGAGCCTCAAGAACATGATCTCTGCGGCGAGACGAACACCACCCGTCGCAGGAGATTAACTCTCTTCTCGAAACACTTTTTAACCCTTAAGGAACCGCTATGGCATGAAATTCGCTCATCTGGCAGACTGCCACATCGGAAGCTGGAGGGACCCACAGCTTCGGGGATTCGGACAGCGGGCTTTCTGCGAGGCTATCTCTAAGTCACTTGATTCTGGCGTCGATTTCATACTCATCTCTGGGGACCTGTTCCACACAGCCCAGCCTCCAATGGAGCTTCTGCGCGAGACCGTGCTCAGATTGAAGATGTGCAAGGATAACGGAGTGCCGGTCTACATTATATCCGGGTCGCATGATTATTCACCTAGCGGAAAGACGATGCTCGACGTCCTTGACGCTGCAGGCCTTGTGAAGAACGTGGCACAGGGCGAAGAAGTCGATGGGAAGCTCCGATTGAGATTCACTGTCGACGCGAAGACCGGCGCGAAGATATGCGGGATGGTGGGGCGCAAAGGAAGCCTTGAGAAAGAGTATTATGAGAACCTAGACCTCAGCGCGCTGGAATCAGAGCCAGGCGAGAAAATATTCATGTTCCACAGCGCAGTGCTAGAGCATCGGCTGAGCGGATATGGCGGAGACAACGCAGTGCCATTGTCACTGTTCCCCAAAGGATTCACATACTACGCCGGAGGGCACGTCCATACAGTTGATTCACGATCAGAGGAAGGATATGGGCGCTTCTGCATGCCTGGCCCTACATACCCTGATAACTTCGAAGAGATCGAACGGCTGGGGCAAGGAGGGTTCTGGATGTACGAAGATGGAGACTTGCGGCACATGCCTATCAAGATCCATCCGGTCAAGACTATCCTGATAGACGCGAACGGAAAGATTGCTGGAACAGTAGAAAAAATGATCCGGGAAGAATCAGAGTCAGGGATAGAAGAAGGATGCGTCGTGACGCTTCGAGCAGAAGGGATGCTCGACCAGGGCAAGGCGTCTGACATAAAATGGAACGAACTGGCCGAGCTCTTCAATTCAAAAGGGGCCATCCTGCTCTGCAACACAAACAAGCTGATTTCTCCTGAATTATCGCCAGTGAAGACCTCTGCAAACACTGTAGACGAGATAGAAGAGTCTGTCATATCAGAGCACGCAGGCCAGCTGCGCGTGTTCCCAAAAGAGATAGAGAAGCGGTTGATAAAAGGACTGATGAAGACATTGGCTGAAGAGAAAGCAGACGGCGAGACTGTCACCACATTCGAAGAGAGGCTGAATTTAGCATGCGAATCCGTGTTCGAAGAAGGATCAAGGGATTAGCTTCTACACTTTGAGCAAGCCGATCATCAACTTCTTCACTATCGCAGGGTCTGCCTTGCCCTTAGTGGCAGCCATCACTTTGCCGACGATGAAGTTCAAGGCCTTCTCCTCGCCAGCATGATAGTCCAATACTGCCTGGGGGGATTGGGCGATGGCTTGCTTGCACGCATCAGTGAGCAGGGAATCGTCGGAGACTTTAGCCAGGGATTCCTGCTCGACTACGTCTTTTATATCGAATGGTTTTTCGACGAGGCGCTCCATGAGCTTCTGCGCGGTCTGGTCTGTGATCCTCTTTTCGTGGACGAGAGTGAGGAGGTCGACCATGTGGTGCGGCTTGATGTTTGAATCTTCCAATGATCTCTTAGCGAAATTGAGGACGCGCATCAGCTCCCTCCTTATCCACTTGGCTGCGAGGCCTGGCTCGACTTTCTTAGAGACTTCTTCGAAGAGTATGGCGATGGACTGGTCGGCTGCGATGACTTTAGCATCTTCCTGCTTGACACCAATCGCCTGGAAGCGCTTGGCCTTCGCTTGCGAGAGCTCTGGCAGCGATGCTTTTGCCTTTTCGATGCGGTCTTGGGTTATAGTGATCGCGACGAGGTCAGGATCGATGATGTAACCATAATCCTCTTCAGACTCTTTCTCTCTCATAGAGTACGTGTAACCTTTCTCCGCGTCCCATCCCCTTGTCTCGGCGATGATCTTCTGAGCCTCCTGGCAAGCCTGCTTCTGGCGGGCACACTCATAGTCGAGCGCGCGCTCTATCTCCTTGAAACCTGTGATGTTCTTGATCTCAACCCTGGTGTAGCTTGACTCTCTCACTGAGATGTTAGCGTCTGCCTTGAGGATGCCCCAATCGATATCATACACTTTGAGATATTCGAGAATGGAGAGGAGACGGCGCATGAACTCTCTTGCTTCATCGGGCGATCCTATTGTCGGGTCAGTGACGATCTCCATCAATGGATTGCCTGAGCGGTTGTAGTCCACTAAGACACATGAGCCTGAATGGATGAGGGCGGCCGGATCTTCCTCGAGGTGGACCCTTGTGATGCCGATAGTCTTGTTGTCGAGTTCCAGCGAACCTTCTCTTCCCAGCGGCTCTTCATACTGGGAGATTTGATAGTTCTTTGACATGTCTGGATAGAAATAAGATTTCCTAGAGAAGATGAGTCTTGAAGAGACGCTGCAGTTGAGGGCTAGTGCTAACCTGAGGCCCATCTCGATGGCTTCTTTGTTAGCGGTGGGCTTCGAACCCGGATGGCCCAAACAGATCGGGCAGATCCTCGTGTTCGGCTCTTCCTGCACGCCGGGCTTTGGCCTGGTTGGGCAACCGCAGAACAGCTTAGTCTTTGAATCTAGCTGGACATGGATCTCAAGACCGATGACTATGTCTGACGTGAACTTCTGAGTCATCTAGTCTCGACCTCCTTGCAGACCGCAATGATGGCCTTCTCATTGAAGTGATCAGCAATCGCCATGAACCCTATCGGAAGGCCGTCTGTCTCTATCGGGACTGAAGCATGAGGAAGGCCTGCCAGATTCGGTCCGACAGTAAGGATGTCCATAAGATAATGATGAGCAGGGGAGAGCTTCTGGATATCATCGATCTTTGGAGCGCGGATCGGCATCGCAGGAGAGACGATGACGTCGACCTTCCTGAACATGGCCTTGAACTCTTCGATGATAGACTTCCTGACTGTAGCCGCCTGCATGTAGTAAGCGTCGCGAAAACCAGCCATGCGGGCGAAAGTGCCTAACATGATCCTTCGCTTTGTTTCCTCGCCGAAGAATTGTGACCTTGTGCGCGCGAAGTACTCGTTGAACGGAAGATCTAAAATGGTCGTGGAGCCGTAGCGCATGCCAGAGAGCTTGGCTAGATTAGTGGAGGCCTCTGCCATCGCAAGGATGTAGTAGGCAGCGACACCGAACTCCGCGGTCTTTGGCAGGGCTATCTGTTCGACCGTGGCGCCTTTCGACTTGAGGATTTCTATCGCTTGCGTGATGGCCTTCTGGACTTGCGGCTCGACATCTTTGTTGAACGAATCAGCGAGGACGCCGATCCTCATGCCCTTGACACCCTCTTTGATCGGAGCAAGGTCGAGTTTGCGGTCCAGGCTTGTCGAGTCCTTTGGGTCGAAGCTCTGCATGATATCGAGCGCGAAAGCGGATTCTTCCACACTCTTTGTGATCGGACCTATCTTATCAAGTGAGTTAGCATAATCGATGAGGCCGAATCTTGAGATGAGGCCGTAAGTCGGACACAATCCGACTACTCCGCAGAAGGAGGCGGGATTCACTATGCTGCCGCCAGTGGATTCGGAGACCGCGAGATGCGGGAACGAAAGCTTTTTTGTGAGCCCTGCCGCGCCTCCTGAAGAACCACCCGTGGCTCTATCCGGATCCATCGGGTTCTTCGGCACTTTGAAACCCTTACCTACATTGACTGAGAAACCGCCGAAACCAAACTCATCCTGGGCAGTCTTGCCGATGATGATCGCTCCCTCTTTCTTGAGATTGGCGATGACTGTAGCATCGAATACTGGGTTGTAGCCGTTAAGGATCGCCGAGCCGGCTCTTGACTGGACACCCCTGACACAGATGCAATCCTTGACAGAGACAGGAACGCCAAGCAGCTTGCCCTTGGCAGTCTTGTCCTTGACTTGGTTTTTTATCTCTCTTGCCTGGGCGATCGCCTGATCCTTGCAGAGCTCATTCATGTAATGATAGTCCTTGTCGATCGATTCGACTTCGTTAATGACTTTTTCGATGAACTCGACAGGGTCCAAAGAGCCATCCCTGATCATCCTGGCGATGTCCATTATCGTCTGGGGAGACGAGCCTGACGAGTCGGATAGCTTATGGGGCTGTCCTGATTCGGATGCCTTCTTCGCGGCGGCCATCACTTCATCACCTTCGGACCCTTAAAGTAAGCATCTTGGCGATGAGGCGTGAGAGAGAGGGCCTGGCCACGATCGAGGACAGGCTCTTCTATGTCTGGTCTCTCCCTACCTTCGATCTCTACAGGGTGGAAGACTGGCTCGACGCCTGAGACGTCTGCTTTTCTCAACTTGGAGAACTGGTCCAAAATCTCCTTGAACTGCGGGATGAACTTGTTGACCTCATCGTCACTCAGTTCCAGCCTAGCGACTTTAGCGACCTTGCGGATGAGGGCGGCGTCGATTTCCATTGAAAAGCGAGATGAACAGGGAGTATAAAAAGGGTGGGGCTGGAAACGGCTTTGCGCGGAAACTCACTTGGTGGTTGATTCTTTGAGTTTGTCTAGTTCGGTGTAATCTTTT
>JBBSWF010000165.1:0-4853 GCA_038046365.1 Nanobdellota archaeon | reverse complement strand
TCAGAAGAAAGCGCCATTTAAAGCCGAAATCACGGACAAACCAGATAGTCTCGTTCCACCCAAACATTTAATTATGACCTATGGACCTCAATGAGTTATGGATCGCAACATTGCATCAGCGCACTCATTGGTGATAATACTGATGCTTATCACAAGCGCGCTTCTAGTGTCTTGCAGCGACAGCGAAGACAAGCAGCAGACAGGGGCCGCGACTGATGCCCTCAAGAACCTTGATGCTGAGAACCAGAAGAGCCGTGAGGGCCAGACAATACCTAACGTCGCGCCCCAAGTCACGATCCTTGCGCCCTCGACAGGATCTTCAGTCACTGCGTCTCCGGTGGAGATAAGCTGGACTGCAACGGATCAGAATGGCGACAAGTTGGGTGTCGATGTCCAGTACCGGCTCATAGGCGCTGCTGCCAGCTCGGACTCTTATAAGCCTATAATGCAGTTCGCTACGCCCGATCCCAAGAAGGTCTCGTGGGATATTGCGTCTCTTGCCAAAGGGGATTACGAGGTCATGGTCAAGGTCTCTGATGGCAGTTTGTCGAACGTTGCTTTCAGCAGGGTAAAGAGGGAGTGAACGATGAATCGCACTATCTTCAGTATATTCTCGGCGATGATCCTCACGGGTTCGTTGTTCCTCGCTGCCTGTGGCGGAGATTCGCAGGACCAGCCTCAGGCACAGCAGTCACAGCAGGCTCTCCAGAATCTGGACGCTGAGAATCAGAAGAACCGGGCGAATCAAACCCTCCCGAACGTGCCGCCTCAGATCACGATAATATCTCCATCGACAGGATCTTCGGTCAGCGCATCGCCTCTGGCCGTTAGCTGGACTGCCACAGACCAAAATAATGACAAGCTTGGGGTAGAGGTTCAGTATAGGGTCGTCGCTGACACGATGGGCGCATATCAATCTGTGATGCCGTTCACGACGCCAGACCCCAAGAATTTCTCCTGGAACATAAACAGTCTTTCCGCTGGAGACTATGAGCTTATGGTCAAGGTGTCTGACGGTTCGCTCTCTAACGTGGCTTTTAGCAGGATAAAGAAGTAGATCCGGTCTGATAAGGCCCCCCGTGTCGAGAGTGACTGCTTTTTCGTGGAAAGAATTATAAGGGGGTTTGTTGTTGATTCAAAATAATTGTTCGACGGACAGCGCTCGAGTCTTCCGTCGAGGATGGTGTGGATATGGCAGTCAAGGATCTGGTCTCATCGCATTATGTCTCGGTCGACGTTGAGGACACAGTTTCTCATTTATTAGGCAAGCTCCGTGTGCTAGACGAGATCTCCGCGCTTGTGTTCTCCGGCGGCAAGCTAGTTGGCATGGTCGACAAGCGCAAGTTCCTAAAGAGCAGGCTGGATGCGAAGATAATGAAAGTCAAGAGGATCGTCACTAAGGTCCCTACATTATCCCCGGAGGATAGCGAGGCGGAGGCTGCCAGATTATTGGACACTTCTGATATGCATTCATTGCCGGTGCTCGATGATGGTAGCGTCCTTGGCGTTGTCCACGCAAGGGATATTCTCAAGACCCTAAAGACTTCATTTCAAAAGTACAGGCTCTCTGATGTCACTACCACAAAGCTGTTCACTTTAGATGAGGATGAGTGGATATCAAAAGCGATCAACAGCTTCCGTGAGAAGAACTTCGATCACGTCCCGGTGCTTGACAAGAAACGCAATCTAATCGGCATCGTCGCGACGACTGACCTGCTTGAGAAATACTTCGCCCACCCTCCGGGCAGGATGGGTGGGATGGGAAGAAGGGGCGCTGCATCGAACCCGGCGAAGGAGTATGACTTCTCGAGGCTTCCGATAAAGAACGAGATGTCTCTGTTGGTCCACACGATGTCTGGCTCAGATCCATTGTCAAGAGCAATCGACACGATGTGCGCTGAGCATCTGTCTAGCGTAATAGTTGTCGAAGGCAATAAGCCTGTTGGCATCGTTACGGTAAAGGATCTGCTTGCGGCCCATGGGAAGCTCCAGGTCGCTCCGGCTAGAAAGAAGATCGCCAAGAAGAAGTGATCGCATGGCCTCGAATCGTTCATCGCGTTTATCCATCGTCGCCATCATCATGCTGTTTTTATTCTTGTCAGCGTGCTCTTCAGGGGAAAAGAAGGAAGCCGCGCCGACGGTAAACGCTTCAGTCTCCGCATACCTTCAGGAGGATAAATCATTCGCCGGAGGTCAGGTGTCATACAACCTGACCATCGCCAATTTGGGAGAGGCTAAAGGATATGACATCGCAGTCGAGCACAGGATATTCTCGACCCCTGCTGCGCGTGTCATCAAGACCGAGGGTGAGATAATCAAGATGGACCAGCCGTGGGTCTACAAGGACAAGAAGTTGGACATCCCCTCAGATGCTCAGGCCGGGGATTACCAGCTAATCGTGTCGATCGCGTACGGCGATAACCAGACTGCACAAGCTGGCGCGTTCTTTACAGTGTCTAATCCAGTAGAAGAGGTCAATAAGTCTGATAATGTTCGATCTGACTCCGCCCTGTCAGTCGCCAAGAACGCAACCGAGGATGGGGCTATCTCAAACCTAGATAATGTGGCCGAGGTAAAGAACGTCTCGAATGGGTCTGCTCTCCCTTCATCGCCTGATGATTCTTCATCAGATCCAAAAGGCAAAGAGGTCATCATCATACATCAGGATCGTAAATTCACTCCAGATAAGATCACGATCGAGCCGGGCACCACAGTCGTTTGGGTCCAAAAAGACAAGACCTCCGGTGAGGTCGCAGGCGCAGGTTTCAGCTCAGGCCCGTTGGGTCCGGGCAAGGAGTTCCGCCACACTTTCAAGAAGGTGGGCATCTTTGACTTCTACTCGCAGCTTACCAAGGCGTTCGGCACGATAACTGTCGATGACCCTGATAATCCTACCGTCCGCAAGAGGGACCCGATGTCTTTCCAGGGCGGGCTGAATTCTTGAGGTGGGTGAAAAATGAGCAGTGGCAATCAGCATGACATCGAGGATCAGAAATTGGCAAGCGCTATGGCCGATCGTCTCCGTCGGCTTGGGGTGCCGGCAGGACATGAACACCTGCCTGTCACGTATCGGCGCGATATGAGAGGGTATGTCACGCTCAGTGAGCTAAAGAATGGCGCGCTCGACTTCCTTGGCTATGATGAACTTGCTGCATTACCTCGTTGCAGGAAGGCCGATCTTGTTTACGCTCGTCTGCGCAATGGGATAGACCGGCTGGTTCTTGACTTCCATGGCATAACAATACAGGATCTGCCGCGTCTGGAGAATCTGCTTCTCGGAGACGACCGGGGCAAGGCGGTCATCGAGGATGAATTCCGGCTGCTGAAGTTGTATATTGATGAATATGGCCGGCCGCAAGAGTCCGCGATTGAGTCGCGTATGCTCTGATTCGTCCTAAGGGTTGGTCTGATAAGTCGCGTCTTCTTCCCAAGAAAAGGTTATATACTCCCGTGCTGGGAACCTGCTCCATGAAAATTCTTGACATCAAGGCCCGTGAGATCCTCGACTCCCGAGGAAATCCCACCGTCGAAGTCGACGTCACGACCAGGCAAGGCATCTTCACATCAGCGGTTCCAAGCGGTGCCTCCACAGGCATCCACGAGGCCCTGGAACTCAGAGACGGCGGCAAGAGATATCTCGGCAAAGGCGTGCTCAAGGCTGTCGCGAATGTCAATGGCCCGATAAGAAAGAACCTCATCGGCGCGAATTGCACTAACCAGCAGCTCATCGACGATGTTCTCCTCACAATCGATAACACTATAAACAAGTCCAAGCTCGGCGCAAACGCGATTCTAGGCGTCTCGATGGCTGCGTGCAGGGCAGGCGCTGCTGCCAAAGGTCTTCCATTGTATGGTTACATAGCGTCTCATTTCGGCAGGAAAGCGCATGGCAGACATATCATTCCAATCCCGGCATTCAATATCATCAATGGCGGCGCGCATGCGGGAAACAGGCTTGACTTCCAGGAGTATATGCTATGGCCTGCCAAGGCCAGGTCCTACGAAGAAGGCCTCAGGATCGGCTCTGAGGTATTCCATGAGCTCAAGACGATCCTCAACAAAAAGTATGGCAAGACTGCTACAAATGTCGGCGACGAGGGCGGCTTCGCTCCTCCTCTCAAGCGCGCCGTCGAGCCGATCTCTTTGATCCTCAAGGCAGCGGATAATCTCGGTTACGAGAGCAAGATACGCCTTGGCCTTGACTGCGCTGCCTCCCAGTTCTGGGATGGCGATCATTACGTTTTTGATGGCAAGAAGCTTAGCGCAGACCGCCTGTCCGATTTCTACGAGTCGCTCGCTAAATCTTATCCGATCATTTCTATAGAGGATCCTTTCCATGAGGAGGCTTTCGAAGACTACGCGTCGCTTAAGTCCAGTCTGCCTAAGTCGGTCCAGATAGTGGGTGATGACTTGTTATGCACTAACATATCGAGGATGTGTCAGGCTATCGAGCACAGGAGCGTGAGCGCCCTTCTTCTCAAGGTCAATCAGATCGGCTCTGTCTCAGAATCCTTGGCAGCTGCTCAGCTCGCCAAGTCCGAAGGATGGGGTGTGATGGTGTCTCACCGCTCTGGCGAGACGTGTGACGATTTCATCGCAGACCTCTCAGTCGGGCTCTCGATGGGTCAGCTCAAGTCTGGCGCTCCTTGCCGGGGGGAGAGGCTCGCTAAATACAATCGTCTTCTCAGGATCGGGAAGGAACTCGGCTCAAGGGCTGTCTATGGGCTTCGATAGTACTTCTTCAGCCAAGTGAAGCGGTACAGTCTTCAGGGTGAGCGTTTTGTCTGTTTCATCAAGGAAGGTGGAGGGGTTGGGCCCCAATGTCGTTAAGTTAGGCGCGTTCATTCTCATAA
>JBBSWF010000164.1:0-3889 GCA_038046365.1 Nanobdellota archaeon | reverse complement strand
TACACCACCGGTGATCGCGCTTCGCGCTCAACACCGGTAGGAAAACCTATTATACCGTATCACTGCCTCCGGTCCAGCCCAATGCGATTCGTTGCATCTCAAATACAACATGGCAAACTCGATTGCAGATGGAGAATCATCAAAGACTATTCTGCCATCCACGTTCCTTAAAGAAGCAGCCAGACGAGACGATGTCACAGGATCCTTGTGGGTCAAAGAGACCTCCCTCAAGGTATAGTCAATGCGATCGGCGCAGAGAGCAGGAGCAGGCTGCTCCAGCAACAGATACTTGCCCTTGCCAAGGATTGACCCCAATTCAATACCGTGACACAAGAGGAGCCTTTCCACGCCGAACCTGCGCAAGATAGAGCCATGCTCAATATCCGCATTATCCTCCCCAGAGACGCTCCCCAATACCCAATCAGCCACATGAGAGAAAGCGTAATGCGAAGCATCATGGAGCAGACCAGCGACCTGCTCTTCGATTGTCGCGCCAAGCCGGCGCAGCAGAATCATAGTGCCGACACAGTGGTCGAAACGGGAAAACCCATCCGTATGATACCACACCCTTGGCGGACCGTACTGATTAATCCCCTTTATCCGAGCCATACATTCCGAATTTAGAATATCAACAAGGACAGGATCGCCGACTTCCTCATAACCATAGACTGGATCGTCGATGGTGAATGGAGAGACTGGATCGAGGATGATCATGGTCGCGGAATTTTCAACCCCTTTATAGAAGTTTCGAGAACATGATGGCGTCGCCTTGGAGTCGACGAGAGGCAGAAAAAGGATTAAATAGGGACTTGCAGCAAAAACAGAAACCATGAGCACAATTGCCGCACTGTATTTCATGCTACCCGCATATGTCTCAAACCTTGTACCTCCCTTAATCAAGAAATGGAAGTTGATAGACCAGCCGATGGACTTTGGCATCAGGATACGCGGCAAGCGGATGTTTGGAGCTCATAAGACCTGGCGAGGATTCTTTGCAGGCACTCTTTTAGGCACAGCAGTATTTTTTATGCAGAAAGCATGGACGCCGACTGGATCGCCGATCGCGCTGTTCGACTATGCCCAGGCAAGCATCTGGATAGGCGTCGCGCTAGCAGCAGGAGCGCTAATTGGCGACGCAGTCAAATCATTGTTCAAAAGGCAGATGGGGATAAAACCAGGTCATCCATGGCCTGTGTTCGATCAACTTGATTATGTCGCAGGGTCTCTCTTGATCGCAAGTTTCTGGTACACACCGAGCTGGACAGACATCGGGCTCATATTCGCGTGGAGCCTGCTCTTTACGATCATAGTGAAACATATAGGATATTGGATCGGGGTGAACAAAGTAGCATGGTGAATGGAGTGCTGAAGAGATCGGCAGAGAAGAAACAAGACAGTTATGCAAGGGAAGTCGCCAGGAAATTATTCCATGCGGCAGTGATGCTTGGAACGGTGCTTGCAAGCTCCCTCATATTCCAGACCTACGGAATCGAGGCAATGAAGACTTTCCTACTCTATTTGCTCCTATTGGTACTTCTGACAGAATGGCTTGTTATAGACGTGGGAGCCTACCTGCCCCTCTATCGAGAGCTTGAGAGGCCCAAGGAGAGACACAGAATGCACGGGTCGGCTTACTGCCTTATAGGATCGCTTTTAGCTATACTTTTCTTCCCACTCAAGATCGCTTTTGTGGCCACCATGATGGTGGCGATAACAGACGTAGTCACAGGACTTGTGGGAATGAAGTGGGGAAGGATCCGAGTCTGCGGACCAAAGACGCTAGAAGGGACCGCAAGCGGGCTTGCGCTAAACATCGTGATAGGACTCGCATTCCTGCCCGCCCCGGTTGGACTTGCCATGGCATTAACTGCAACAGTAGTCGAGGCAGCCGTGAACATAGTAGACGACAACCTCGCAGTGCCGGTATTTGCAGGATTCGCCGGGCAGATCGCGATGGCTTATCTTCTCCATTGAATTGGTCGATCATAATATAACGACTGATCACAACAGGAGCAAGATTAAAATCCCTACAACAGCGCACGCGACGCTGACTTGAACAAGGGACTCTTTCTTTGGATGCAATGAGCCTATAATGATCCCAGCGATGATGTATATCGAAGGAGAAGACAGGATGGAATAATACAACGAAACAGCCGAGCCAAGTCCCATCAGCGCGCCGACTAGGATCATATGGAATCTCGAGATGAAGAGGCCGATTAGCAACGCTAATAGGATCTTAACGAGACCTAAGATCCTAAACAGTGAGAAAAACGAAGCAATCGCAAACACCGACGAAAAAAGCCATTCCAGATGATGCCTCGCATAAGACACCTCTCCTGCTGCAAGATCATGAAGATACTTACCAGGCCAGGGGGAAGCTGACACCAACGCTAGAATAAGGATCTGACTTAGTAAGTCCATTCGCTATGCCCCCATTGGATAAGAAGGTCGACTTTGATCTTTTCCAGGTCAGGGACGTCACAGGCGCCCCAGCAGGAACCAGCCCAAATTATTGGAGTGGCGTCGGTCTTCTCCTCGATCACCTTTGTGATCTCTAAAGCGTAGGGCTTGAGACCGTCAGGAAGCTGGATGGCGACTCTCTTCGCATTCTGCTTCTTTATCTCCTGGACGACGCGATCAAGCTCGAGGTCGTACTTCTCAAGGTTTGATGAAATAATTGGCATAGCGAGATCCCCAGGACAGCTGGCTTAAAAAAGGTTCGCCAAACACAGAATCGAGAAGCTGCCCGAAAACCTTTAAAAACAAACCCTGTTTCGCAATGGATTAGGGGTTTAACACCTCCTCGCGTGAAAACAGGATATTGCCTACGCAGGGGATTGGTCGCCAAACCCGTAACACATCGGCCCCGTAGCTTAGCCTGGTAGAGCGCACGACTGATAATCGTGAGGTCCGGAGTTCGAATCTCCGCGGGGCCATCTTCATCCATGGGACAAGATCTCTACTCCTGCAATCCCTTCGGGAAAATGCTCTCCTTGTACTTTTCAAATACTGGATAGAAGTCGATAGAATCAATTATATCCGGAAAAGAGAATTCCATCTCTTCCAGGATCTTATAGAAATGACCTGTTGAGTCTGCAAAGACCAAGAGATACAATTGCATCGTGCCGACGTGACGGACCCCGTATCTTATGAACGGGTTGGATTGAATAAATCCCTTCATGGGATTGCTTGGCATACTGACGTTCTTTAAGCGGACGATCACGATATATTTTTGGAAGCCGAGGCCGAGGAGGTTTATGTGAGGGGATACGCCAAGCAGGATCTTGCTCTTCATTAGTTTTTTAAGATGGTAGACTACTGTATCTTGATCTAATCCCACCTCTTCACCGAGCTTGACTGACGTGGCCCTCCCGTCCCTCTCGAGCGCTGCCAATAGACTCTTCTCCGGGTCTGAGATCGGAAAAACCTTGGACGGATACTGGAACTCCTGTTTCTCACACTTCTGATCTAATCCGTCAATGAGAGGGCCGACGCCATAGGAATACTTGTATTGGTAAGAGACAAGGAAGCTGGCCAGCGACAATAGCGCGCTCCCGATCTTTTTGGACAGTTCATTCAGGGTATGATCCAGGTGAGAAAGATCACGAGCGTAGACTTCGAGCGCGAAATTATACTCCCCACCGCACCTCACGACCCAGACCGTGAAAGGATTATCTGCAAGCTCCGACACGACCCTCTTCTCCTCGGCCTTATTTGTTATCCGGATCTTTAGCAATACCTGAGCAAGAGAAAACCCTAGCCGGGTCTCATCGATGAGGACACCAAATTTTGAGATAACACCTTCCCGAACCAGTTTTTTGATCCGATAATCTACGGAGAACTTTGCATAATTCATCCAGTGGCTTGATTGTCATACCTAGTTTTATCG
>JBBSWF010000163.1:0-3984 GCA_038046365.1 Nanobdellota archaeon | reverse complement strand
TGACTAAGTTTCGCTCGAATCCGAATGCCATGTCGTTTATCACGGTTTTTCCGTTAGTGATGGTGTTGTTGATGTACTTGTTGGACGTTCCAATTATCGTCGCCGGTCCGCTTTGGTTCACAAACAGGTTTTGTAGTGTGTTGTTCTCAAACGTCATGTTGATTGTTTGGTTGAATGTGGCGTTTGATAGGTTGAAATTCCACGCCACAGTGGTGTTCTGCATTATTGTGGAGTTCTGCTCCAACCTAAGCGATGTTTTGCTCCAGTTATTATTCCGCACTACAAGGTTTGACACGTTGAACAAGTCAATGCCAAACGTAGCGTTTGCGAATTGGCAGTTCTTCACAGTCAAATTCCCTATATTAGCCGAATTGTTCACTAGCGACCCAGTCCCGTCACCGCGGATCCAGTGTCCTTGGCAGTCGAGTGTCATTCCGCTTGCTGTCATGGTGAAGCAGTTTCCTGCAGCGGGTATATCAGAAGTCAAAGTAGTGTCCTGGTCTAGTGTTCCGCATGATGATGCTGCCACGTTGACGGTGCTTGAGTTCACCGCGCTCCCTTCCGTCCCATCCATCTGTGTCGGCGTTACCTGGAATGTCAATAGTGAGTTCCTTCCGTATCGTGAGCTGTTCATTCCAAAGAGCGGGAATTGACGGCGGTAGGATTGGTTGATCTCTTGGGCCGTGAGTGGTCTGTTGTAGATTTCGACTTCGTCGATGGTGCCGTTCCAAAAGCTCGGGTCAAAACCTGTACTTCCTCCAATGATTAGTGGGTTTGCTGTTATGATTGGTGGTGTGGTGGTCGCGGTCGCGATTAAGAATGTGCCATTGATATATAGGTTAAGGCTTGTGCCGTTGAGTACGCACATGATGTTCTTTAAGACTCCATCGGCAGAGAAAGCTCCGAATGTTGCGGCAACTATGGCGCCGTTGTAAATTCGGCATTGTGCTTGGCCTGCTCCGACAAGTATTCCATATTCTGGGGCCGCTTGGGAGTTCTTGGTCATGACGTATCTCGTCGTGGCATCTGAGGTGGAAGTCCATACAGACCATGTGAAATTCTTAGTAAAGTTAAGAGATTGGGAATGGTTCGCCGTCAGGGTCATGTTTATCCCATTAAACGCCATCCCTCTCGTTCCATACACTCCCGTCGTCCGTGTGGCGTTCGATATCACCGCTATGTTATCTCCGAACCAGTCATACACCGATGTCGAAGCAGGATCATCGTCGAAGTGCCATGCCGCCACTGGCACGTCCGGAGCTGGCGTCCCAAGATTATCTCTCTCCGTCTGTCCGTAATACATCATCTGGTATTCGTTCGCCACTTCGGCGGCTGATAGTGTTCTGTTGTATATTTTGAGTTCGTCGATGGTTCCGTTGTAGTAGTTGGTGTTTGTGGCTCCTGCTCCTATGGATAGTGTGTCTGCTGTTATGTTGATTCCGGTTTGTATTTCTAGTGTTCCGGCAGATACTCCTGCTTGGTATATTGTTTGTGTTGTTCCGTTGAATGTTCCGGCGATGTGGCGCCATCTGTTATCGAGGAATGATCCTGGCGCGTTCACGACAGTTGGCCCTGTCCCGTTCCCTAGTAAGAACGAGACTCCTCCTGCGGATATGTTGAATGTCCATCCGTGTGTTAAAACTCCGTTCTTGCTAAATTCAATCAGGCGTGGGTTTTGTGAACCATTCTGTCCGCGTGGTTTTATCCAGAGCAAAACAGTCAGATTATTGCTTATGTTGAGGCTTTGTGTGAACGCGATTGACCCGTTGCTTCCTAGTGTGTTGTTGAAGTCTAGTGCTTGTTTGATGAGTCCGTTGACTGGGATCACGCTGTTTAGGCTTCCGTTGTTTCTTCCTAGTGTGTCGTTTAGTCCTTGGTCCATCCTCCAATAGCTAACAAGGTTTGTATCTCTCCATCCTTCCGTATTATTCACGAACCATGTGTAGGTAGTCCCGTTCTGTGGGTTGTCGTTGGTCTCGAAGTAGTGCCATACTCCTGCCACAGCTGTAGTGGAGTTAGGAGTGAACGGTGTTATGTTGACTCGTTCTGCTGTTGGCGGCGGTGGGTTTGGGGTGGAGATGTTTGTTGCGTTGAGTTGGTAGACTCTGCTGTCGAGGCTTCCTACATACACGTAGCCGTTTGCTACAGCGGGGGAGGAGTATACATCCCCTATTTCGTATGTTGCGATTTTTTTGCTGATGTTTGTTGCGTTGAGTTGGTAGAGGTTGGCGTCGTTACGATCTCCTACGTATAGGTACCCGTTTGCTATTGCTGGAGAGGATTCTATTTTTCCGAAACCGTATTGTTCGATTTTTTGGCTGATGTTTGTTGCGTTGAGTTGATAGATCGGTGAGAATGCATATCCAGCAACGTACAAGTATCCGTTTGCTATTGCCGGAGAAGAATATACGTCATTTGCGGTTGTGAAGTTTTCGACTTTTAGGCTGATGTTTGATGCGTTGAGTTGGTAGACTTTGTTGTCGAGGCTTCCTATGTACAAGTATCCGTTTGATACTGCTGGAGATGCGCGTATGTCATCTCCGGTTGTGTAGTTTTCGAATTTTTGGCTGACATTTGTGGCGTTGAGTTGGTATGCGCTGTTGTCACTGCTGCCTATGTATACGTATCCGTTTGCTACTGCTGGAGAAGAAAATCCTATGGCCCCTCCGGTTGTGTAGTTTTCGATTTTTTGGCTGATGTTTGTTGCGTTGAGCTGGTATATCATGCCATTATCGCTTCCGATGTAGAGATATCCATTTGCTACTGCTGCAGACGAGTATATCGCTCCTCCTGTTGTGTAGTTTTCGAATTTTTGGCTGACATTTGTGGAGTTGAGTTGATAGATTTTGCCGTCGAGGTTTCCTATGTATACGTACCCGTTTGCTACTGCTGGAGAAGACTGTATTTCATTTGTGGTTAGGTATGATGCGATTGATTGGCTTATGTTCGAGGCGTTTCGTTGGTAAACCCGGCTGCTGCGGCTTCCGATGTATAAGTATCCATTTGCTATTGCGGGGGATGAGTATATCTGAACGGTGCTACTGAAGTTCGCCGTGTTCAATGTAGGTATCTTGTAGAATGTTGTTCCGTCCCATGCCGTGTGGTTGAGGTATCGCCCGAACATCCTCCATTCAAATAGTGATGCTGATTCCGAATCTTCTGTGGTTTGGAACGTTGTGTTTAGTGTCCAATTCCATGTGGTGTTCTCGGAGTTATTTTTTGGGGTCAGTGTCCAGTTGGCCTGGTTGAGTTCGTTGAGTTTGATTATCGCTCCGGTGACGTCCAGCGCTCCTATCCCGGTCAAGTTTGAGCTTGCGTTGATTATCGCCGCTTCGGTCAATCTGGCGTCTGTCTGTGTTCCGGTCATCTTTGAATAATCGCTCAGGAGTGCAGTGGTTCCTGATACGAATCCCGTTGCCATTGACGTTCCCGACCTAACCCCCGCCCCACCAGGCAACGTCGAGTTCACGGTCACTCCTGGTGCGTACACTTCCACTAAAGGTCCTCTATTGGAGAATCCTGCCAGAACGCCGTTCTTGTCTACCGCCCCGACAGACAGTGAATATGGCGAGCAAGCGGGGTACGTCGCCCCATCAATACCGTCGTTTCCTGCTGCGAAGACGTTCACGACCCCGCCATCCCATGCCGCTGCAAGCGCAGCGTCTATCCCTGTCGGGCAATCAGTAGAGTTGTACGCTCCTCCGTCTCCGAATGCTCCGTTGATAGCAGACACATTCACTCCAGACAATGTCAGGTTCAGGCAGTAGTCTATTCCTGCCACGATGTCAGAGGCGAGGCATTGTCCTGTTCCTGAGCAGACTTTTACTGGCACTATCGTTGCCCCAGGCGCCATCGCTAAAACAATTCCTGTGACGTGTGTTCCGTGTCCGTTGTCGTCTGTTGGGTTGTCGTCAGAGTTGACAAAGTCGTATCCGGATAACGTTCTATTAGCAAATGCCGGGTGTGTCATGTCAAGTCCTGTGT
>JBBSWF010000162.1:0-3115 GCA_038046365.1 Nanobdellota archaeon | reverse complement strand
GATTTTCTCGACGAAAAGATCAGGTAGTGAGAAAAATCAAGGAAAACTCAGGTAATAAAGAAGTAATATTTCATATTTCTATGGAAACAATTAGGACACCATTAGGAGACATTGATTTATCCTATGATTGGAGACAGTATTTTAGAAAGGAAATTGATGGGGTTATTGGACATGCTATCAGAGATATTGCTTCAAAAGGTGGTTTAAATTCAGCAGATATAATTGACGATCGAGTCAATGCCATAATGCAATTGAGTTTGGATGAGGCAGCAAGATATGTTGAAAGAAGCGGTTTTCCTAAACCTAGTTCAGCAAGAATGCTTCTTGCACATGGAAACTCTCGGAGTGATGCTGAAGGAACCGACTTTATTTATCATGAGGTCAATGCTGATGGAACAGAAGCAGTAAGAAGGGTACAAGATTGGGTCGATAAGCATGATGGAAGATATGACTGCCTGTTTGTTCAATCATGTAATCCTGCGGGAGTAGAAGTCAACACAAGAAAGTCATTCTTGGTTTATCCGATCGCTGTCAATAATACTCATGAAATTTTATGGGCGAGCATTGGGATCGGAAATAAAATTCTAGAAGTTAAACCACCGGCATATTATCGGGGAGTTAGACAAATTGACGACCCATTAGAGAGTATGTTGGCAAAGTATCTTTAAGCCCAAAACCTCTTTTCATATTTTCCTTACAATCACTCGTTCATCACAAGGCCTGGCTCTGAAGGCACGTCTTCTGAATCGGAATCTGTAGCTTTCTTCCTTGGACCCCTGCGACCTTCGATGAAGCGGCACTTTGGGAAGCGGCCGCAAGCAAGGAAGTGGCCGTAGACTGATTTTCTCAGGACCAGCTTACCCTCTTTGCATTTCGGGCAATCAGTGCCTGCCTTCTCCTCATTCTCGAGCTTCTTCGCGGGACAATCCGGATTAATGCAGACCTCCTGCGGCTTCTTGGCTTTTCGGATCATGAGAATAACCGGGTACTGGCAATGCTGGCAGACCTTTCCTGTCGGCTTAGCGAGGCCGGATTGGGGGAGAGAGAACGTGGTCTTGCAATCAGGATACTTGTTGCACGCGATGAACCAGCCGAACTTGCCTCTTCTTAGAGCAAGGATGCCGGTCTTGCAAGTCATGCAAGTGCCCATCGTGCTCATGGCTTCTCTGGTCTTCTCGAAAGTGGACTGCAACTCATTGCCGACCTCTTTTTCATGCTTCTTGAAATCGCCAAGGATGCCCGTGAGGACAGTCTTTGCCTCGCTCAAGATGAACTCGGGCTTTTGAGAACCCTCCCTTATCTTGTCCATATCCTCCTCGAAGTGGCGCGTCAGGGCTTCATCTAAGATCTTCGGACAATACTTGTCGAGAGTCTCCATCACACGCATACCAAGCTCGGTGACCTCAAGCGGCTTGCCATTGACGTAATTGCGCTGGACAAGAGTATCGATTATCTGCGCCCTTGTGGCTTTAGTGCCGAGATTGCGTCTCTCCAATTCCTTGATTATCGACGACTCAGTGTATCGTTTCGGAGGCTGGGTCTCTTTGGAATGATTGGTGATCGTCTGGACAGCGATCTTATCGTTCTCCTTGACCTTTGGCAGCTCCTCCTCTTCTAGCTTGACGTGTTGGCCATACAAGACATGCCAGCCCGGAGTGATAGTTCTTGTGCCTCTTGTAACGAACGACTCGCCTTTGGCAAGGAGCTTGATCGTGACTGTCTCACGCACCGCGGGCTCGCCAAAAGTCGCCAGGAACCTGCGGACGATAAGATCGTACAATGCCGCTTCTCTGCCCTCGATGGCCTTTGGAAGGACTCCAGTCGGGTAGATGGCTGGGTGAGCAGGATCGACTTTCTTTCCGTTGTTTGGGATGAGCTTGCCTTTGATGACTACCTTGACCAGCTCTGAGTAATCCTTTAGCTTAGCAAGCTTTGAGAGAATATCCTTGTAACCTATCGCCTCAGGCAACTGCTGAGAAGACGTTCTCGGATAAGAGATGACTCCTGCAAGATATAGGTTCTGCGCAAGAGCAAGAGTGTTCTTTGGGCTGATGTTGAGGCAGCGGTAAGACTCTGTTTGCAAGGTAGTGAGGTCAAACGGAGTCGGCGGGCGCTGCTTGGCCTGAGAAGCGTCAACATTAGAGACTTTCGCCTCCTTGACACCCTGGACATTGGCCATGACCTTCTCTGCCTCAGCCTTGTCCCAGAACTTATCCTTCTCATGCCAAGCGGAAATGCATAATCCGCATTCGGCGGTTAAGCATTTCCGGAGGGCTGCTGACTGAGGGACCTGGCCGACAAGTTCGATCTGCCAGAAAGGCTCAGGGATGAACTCCTTGATCTCCTTCTCACGCTCAGAGAGGATCTTTAGAGCAGGACCCTGGACGCGGCCCGATGAGAGGATCTTGAACATGCCTGACTTAGTGATAGAAGAGGTCAGGGCGCGACTCAGGTTGATGCCATAAAACCAATCAAGGGTATGCCTTGTGACTCCCGCATTTGCCTGACCCCAATCCAGGCGAGGCATCATGTGGTTATAAGAGAATATGAGGTCCTCTTTTGTGAGGGTCGAGAACTTCATGCGCTTCGAGTCCTCTCTCCCACACGCGAAACGGACTATATTATACCCTAGAGTCTCTCCTTCAATATCATAATCCGTGCTAAGGCAGAAATCATCCGCCTTCTTCGCGAGCTTCTTTATGACGTTTAGATACTTCCTTGAGTAAGCGGCGTCTTTTCTGATATCTGCAATTGGAATCCAATGCACATCAAAGACCGGATACTTGAACCCCTTAGTCTTAGTGACCTCGTCAAGGCCGTAAAGGTGGCCGACAGCAGGGACGATGACTATCTCCTTTTTCTTATGATTGAGAATGTAGTAAGGGACGCCGTTCTCTGATTTCTTTATGGGTTTTGTGTCAGCCAGAGCGTCAGCTATCTTCTTTGCCGCAGACGGCTTCTCGGTTATCATCAAGGTGTAAGCCATAATCACGTGCCTGATTATTTCCTTGCGCGGATTTCCTGACACATTTGCGCCCATTTAAAAAGGTTCGGATTCGAAGAGACTATCTGGTTTGTCCGTGATTTCGGCTTTAAATGGCGCTTTCTTCTGACC
>JBBSWF010000161.1:0-1947 GCA_038046365.1 Nanobdellota archaeon | reverse complement strand
CTAGGAAGAAATGCCTGTTTTAAAGAATGTGTGAACCAATTTTGGACTTGAACAAAAGTCTAGACTCAAACAAACCTTTAAATACTAGATTCTGGGAATCGAAGACAACATCGAGGTGAAACAATGGCATACGAAGAATCAACGATACCCCTCCTTAGAGTGACGCTAGCGGTGATAATTGGCACACTAGCGGCAATTGTGTACTCCCTTCGCGTACTTGTCCTGATGGAAAGACGCGTAGCAAGAATGGAACAGCATGTCGAGCGGATGGCATCCAAGATAATCTCTGAAGAGATGAAGATCAAAGGCGCCATCAGCAAGAAGCGACGCTGAAAATGAAGATATCCCCTGCGTCGCGAACAGCTAAAATTATCTCAAACTTACAGGTACAGGGCGCCGCGTCCATCGCTTGCGCGGCATTGCGAGCCCTATCTGACACCATCCATTCCAGCAAGGCAGCAGACCCCAATCACCTCCTAAATGAATGCTTCGCCGCTCGGAAGATCCTAGAATCAGCTCGTGAAACAGAGCCATTTCTCACCAATAGCCTGGAATACGCCCTTGAAGGATCATACCCCCCTGTAAACATAAAAGCGCTGCGCAATTCTCTCCTTTCCAGGATCGCATTCATACTAGAATCCTATAAACGAGACCATAAATACATCGCAGATATTGTAAGCCGGAAAGTGCCAAGAAACGGAATAATCTTCACCCACTGCCATTCTTCTACTGTGGTTGCTGGACTAGTAAAAGCCTGGCGAAACGGTATCCGATTTACAGTGCACAACACAGAAGCGCGACCATTATACCAAGGCCGAAAGACCGCAACAGACCTATCTAATGCAGGAATACCTGTAATCCACTGGGTTGACTCGGCAGTGATGGATGCCATGCACCACGCTGATCTGGCATTATTTGGCTGCGATGCAATATACACTAATGGAGTAGCAAACAAAGTAGGCACTCGTCTGTTTTGCCATGCGGGTCGACGGACTGGAACTCCGTCTTACATATGCACCCACAGCCTAAAATTCGACACACGAAGCCTGCAAGGAAGGACACCAATCGAAGAAAGAGAACCTGACGAGATCTGGGCAAAGGCGCCAAATGGAGTGAGGGTGATGAATCCCGCATTTGACATATTAGAACCCGAGTACATCGATGGGATAATCAGCGAACAGGGGGTGCTCTCCCACAGCGCGATGATAGATCAGATCAGGAGAGCACATCCTTGGCTATTCAAACAGAGAAGAAGGTAAGATCATTTATTGAACTTGGTCCCTTTAATCTCTTTCTCTAAATTAGCCAGTTCCTTCTCCAATTCCTTTATCTTCTTGCAATTGTCATCTTCAGACAGCAATTTGCCACATTCCGGACACTTGAAACCAAAATCCGTAGCCTGCTCGAAATCCAGTCTTATGCACCTGTCCGGGCAGACAAAGAAGTGAGAACTCTTCTCCCTCTCTAACCTCTCCCTTATCATATCAAGGCGCCTAAGCTTTAGGTCCATAAACAAGTCCTTCACACGATTCGGATTGAAAGTCCAGTAATAGATATACCACCCTTTCTTCTTGTCCTTCTTCCTAGTAAATGAGACAAGATTAGCATTGTACAACCGGTACAACATATTCCTGGTAGCGTTAATCTCTATATCGATCTCATCAGCAATGACGAACTCAGACACATTTTTCTTATTCTTGAGAGCTTTGACTAGAGGAATCACATCAGGGCCGGCCACTTCACCAACCACTGACTCGATCAACTTTGGCGTCAGTTTAATCGCAGGCATCTTCTTTTCTCCATATTGGATAATGCACAACCTACCTCTGAGACGGTCTTTCGACTATCCCCACATTTCTTCCGGAAAGACCTTTAAAAAGCTATCCCTGGATGCAGTATTCCCGAACTCGCCAGCCTGATGGCTGGGCTCGTTCAGGGAATACTGTA
>JBBSWF010000160.1:0-3410 GCA_038046365.1 Nanobdellota archaeon | reverse complement strand
CAGCCCCACACATTTCATGGAGACTGGAATTACACCATCAAACCAAACTAAACCGACATATTATTTTGCGGTAATCCCTAAGTATGTGGTAACCTTCGATGCAAGGAACATGATTGCTCAGGACGAATTTGGAAAACTCCAATACGGGTTCCTTCTTCAACGGAGGTTTGATGATATCCCACCACGAGTTGTGGAAAGGATCGCGTGCGAACTTTCTCCAGAAATTCCTATTGAAAATGAGATATTCTGGTTAAAGAAATAGATGTGATAGCCGCTCCCGTCGGGTGTTTAACAAGTTGATCTAGTATTGCGATTTTCCAAGGAACTCCCTTATTTCACTTACCTTCCTCGGATTCAACGAGACATGATCATCCGACCCTTTCCCTGTCCGCTTCTGGAGGAGGATGATCCACTCTTCATTCACAAGGTCCTTGATGGCCTTCTCCAGCTCCCGCTGACCTTGATGCGTGTTCCGATAATGTTCAGGCACGCCTTTCACCACAAAATCCAGTGGCGTGTGTTTTCCTCCCCACACATTGCCCCGGATCAACTTCTGAATGATGAGCCGTTTCAAGGATTGCGCGTCTTCCACGTCGTCAAATGGGACATGGTTGGATATAATAGTTTCCTTTACTTATTATACATCAATGTACAATTACGAAAGATTTAAATTGAATGACTACTACTACCACAACTATGACCGAAGACTCGATATTCCTCGAACATGTCGGCGACAACCCCCGCATGAGAATAATTCAGTACTTAATAGAAGGCAGAGATTTCGACTACACTCTCACAGACATGATCCACGCCGGCGTAAGCTGGGGAACACTCAACCAACTCATACCGAAACTTGCAGAATTAGGGATCATCGTCAAGACAAGAAAAATAGGAAGAGCTACGCTCTACAAAATAAATCAAGAGAACGAGACTGCCAAACATCTGATAGCACTCTATGATTTGTTAATCCTACATCAGCTCGACAAGATCGAGCAAAAAATGGTCATTACAGCAACCCATTAGGATCATCACCCTAAGTTATGGGGTTTAGCAAGCGCCGGGGACGGGGATACTGACATAGACCTAGTCGATTTAGTTTTGAGCCGTTTAGGATTAGAGTAAATTGAGAAGGAAAATTGGAGTGCACCCTCCAAAGTAGACGAAGAGCTAACAAAATCTGGATCCCCTCTGGGAAACAATTGAACTCCACCACCCCATTTAAAAACCTTTTAGAAAGGTTATTATACGCCTATACGCTTATTCGGATAAAATGAGCCCTGGTATTCCCACGGGGATGCCAGATGTCTTTTTGTTCTATTTCGTTTATCTATTAATGGGGAGAAGGTTCAATGATTGATCAAAATAAAATCCCGAGAGCTTTCATTTTCATTGATGCCCAATATCTCTATAAAATCCAAAAACATTTTGAAAAAATACATAACCGCAAGTTGAAAACAGACCTCCACAAATTGGGAACTTATTTAGCCAAAGAACAGGGGATTTGGTGCGAAGAAATCCGCTATTTTACCGCACCGCCCTATCAACACCCAAACCCCACTCCTGATGAAGTCCAAAGAAGAGCAGGGTACGATCGGCTGGTCTCAAGCTTGAGAAAAATCCCCGGTTTTTCTGTTCGCGAAGGAAGATGTCAGTTTGTAGAGGGGGAATACCATCAGAAAGGAGTAGATACCCTGGTGACGATGGATTTAATGTCGGCAGCGATGCAAAAATCCGTCCGGAAGATAATACTTATCGCATGCGATACTGATTTTGTCCCTGTGTTAAATCACCTGAGACAGCATCACGAATTTGAGATTATCCTTTATTATTATACGGACCGTGAGAGGGGATCCTCATTTTCAATGTCAAACCATATCTTAACTGCCTGTGATAAATGCGTCCCTTTAAATCGCGCCCATCTTGAAAACAACCAAAGGAAAGAAAGATCTGCGGAGATCAGTTCACCCAAATGAGTATAATATATTGTATGCTTCCTTCCAAAACCATTTATCTGCCTCCGGGGCGGGGAGTTTTTCTTTTTCTAAGATATGTTTTTAAAGGCGCAAGGGATTGAGGCATCATGGATAAAAGAGTAATGAGAGAGTTGATCTCTGTAAAAAAGAAGTACAACCCAGAACGGATGATAGTATTCGGCAGCACCGCCCGCGGGGACACCCACGAAGGCAGCGACGTAGACGTGATACTCATAAAGGACACAAAAAAAAGATTCACTGACCGGATCGGCGAGGTCATGGAGATGTGGAAAGGAGAACAACCCATCGAACCTTTGGTATATACCCAGGAAGAATTCAAGGAAAAAGAGAAGACATCAGACTTCATCCGGACAGCCATCAAAGAGGGGATCGAGATATGAACCAGAACCTCGCAGAAGCGGAAAGATGGCTAGCCCAAGCCGAGCAAGACATAAAATCCGCTGAATGGGATGTGAAAGGAGGATTCCATGAATCCGCATGCTTCAAGACGCAACAGGCCGCTGAGAAAGGCTTGAAGGCAGTATCTCTGAGCCTCGGAAAGAGCGGCGTGACAAGCCATTCAACGTTCGCACTAGCCAGGGAACTGGCCAAGACAGACAGATCATTCGAGAGTGTATCAAGCGCCTGCAGAGAGCTCGACAAACTCTACATACCAACTAGATATCCAGACGCACTGCCATCCGGCATCCCACATGACTATTTCACAAAAGATGACGCCGAGAAAGCTATCAAACACTGCAAACAGATACTCAGCACAGCGTCGGGTGCCATCGCGAAGAAAGAGAAAGAAGCGCTCGGTAAGAAAAAATAAAAACCAAATGCGTTTTTAAAGGGACAACGCGAGAAAAAAATGCGATACCTAATCAGGTATACAATCATTCTCCTATTCCTACCTTTGATAATGATCAGTTGCACAAATCCCGACTATAAACCATGCGAGAACGCCACCGGGTACGGCGAGCGCCCGGCGATATAATTTGTATCCTGACTCTATGACCTAAATCAAGAATGCATCCTCCATTCTGCATTAGCCATAAATGACACAAATATCTGTGAATAGCTACCTCCCGGCGAAAGCACTCAAGAGTTCACAAAGGAATACTGCATCAAAATCGTAGAATCAGAAAGAGAACCAAGATTCCCTAGAGGAAATAACATGTACTAAACCACCACCTAATAGATACTGTTACCTAGTGGACTTGAACCGGGAATCTGGTTCATGGTAGAGGTCTGAGGACCCCTAACAGCTTCGCCCTTCGGGCTTCGAGCAGTCTTGGGGCGGGGAGTTTTTCTTTTTTACAAAACATGATCTAAACAATGCCGAGGAATTGGACCGGGCCGCGATAGAAATCTGTCGCAAGAGGCTTTGCGTGGAAACTCACTTGGTGGTTGATTCTTTGAGTTTGTCTAGTTCGG
>JBBSWF010000159.1:0-4277 GCA_038046365.1 Nanobdellota archaeon | reverse complement strand
TAGACATCAGAAATAGATCATTTTGTCAAAAACCGAATTGTTCAAAGTTCTCTGAAGGCATATGAGGGGATGAGATTCACTTATCTAGAAATAGCAGTAGACGGAAGCGAAGAGCGAAACTACTGCTTCCTTATCCCTGACGAACACAGGCGGAGATATCTCACTTAACGACTTTCTCAAGCTTAGACCGCAGAAGACGGGAATTAGGGTAAGAGATCACGTCGCCTTTCTTTGTCTTGACGCGGGTCTCAAGCATGTTGATGTTCGAGACCTTCCCAACGACATCATCGACCTTGATCAGGTCGCCGACTTTCGGGAACTCCCTGCGCATGATGAAGTATCCGGCGACAGCATTAGGAACAAGATCCTTGAGAGCGAGGAACGCGGCGATCAATGCGACTATGCATGCGATTCCCGCGATAAGGTAAAGCACCCACTGGGTGAGACCTATCTGGTTGAGCGCGAACAAGAGGAATACAACATAGATAACATATGAGACTAGGATCTCGGTGAAGCCCTCGACGGAGACCTTGGCGCCGATAGCCTTGACAAGGGTCTTATCGACATCGAACGCGTGGAGGACCCTATGGACCAACTTGCCGAAAATGCGACCGATGATCAAGCCGATGAAGAACGTGAATACCGCTATGACAACGTTGTTCAAGAGAGGCATCACCAGACCCTTGACAAAATCCACTAATCTCTGGAACAAAGCCATATCATACGCCCCTTGGCGACTGACCTGCAGATAGCTTAAAAAGGTTAACATTTTCGCGCGTTCGCGCTTTGTTAAACGCTCACGCAGCGAAAATGAGGGTTTTTAAAAAGAAGGGGTCCATTGTCTGAGAGAATGTCAAGCCAAGACCGAATCAAAGAGCTCGAAGAGGAGCTGTCTAACACAAAGTACAACAAGAAGACGCAGTTCCATATAGGGCTTGTCAAGGCGAAACTAGCGAAGATCAAGGAAGATGCCGAACGGAAAGCGTCTGCTGTCAAGAAAGGCGAAGGATACCATGTAAAGAAGACAGGAGACGCAACCGTCGTGCTGCTAGGATTCCCATCAGTCGGAAAATCGACTATCCTGAACAAACTCACCAACGCGCAATCGGCAGTCGCGGCATACGATTTCACCACACTCGACGTGATCCCAGGATTATTACAGTACAACCACGCGAAGATACAGATCCTCGACGTGCCAGGCATCGTGAGCGGGGCAGCCACTGGAAGAGGGCGAGGGCGGGAGGTCCTGTCGGTACTTCGGAACGCGGACCTCGCGCTCATAATAATCGACGCGACAAAACCAGGGCAATTCGACGCCATAATGGAAGAGGTGTTCCAGGCAGGCCTGAGGCTCAACAAGGACAAGCCGGACGTGCGGATCTCGAAGAAGCCACGCGGCGGGCTCCGGATAGGACAGACAGTGCCGCTCGACATAGACAAGAAAACAATCGAAGGCATATTGCGCGAGCTTGGTATCAACAACGCCGACGTCCTGATAAGGACACCGATACACGAAGACGACCTGATCGACGTGGTGATGGGGAACAGGTCATACATCCCCTCTCTTGTGGTCATCAACAAGATCGACCTGGTGGATGAGAAAGAGAAGGAGCGGATCAAACTGAAGATCAAGCCAGACCTCATGATATCCGCCCAGCAAGACCCTGATTTCGAGAGAGTCAAGAAAGGAGTGTTCGAGAAACTCAGGCTGATGCGCATCTACCTCAAAGAAGTCGGCAAGAGAGCAGACATGGACGAGCCTATGATAGTGCACAGGAGCACCACACTGCTCGATCTATGCAACAAGATCCACAAAGACTTCACCAAGAAATTCAGGTTCGCCAAGATCTGGGGGCCGGGAGCGAAATTCCCAGGGCAAGAGTTCAGGAAGCTGGAAAAGAATCTGCAAGATGGGGACATCGTAGAAATACACATCCGTTGATGGTGTAGTGAGGCTGAAGACAGTGGTTCTGAGACGGCTGATGAAGACTATCTTCGGATTGACGGAAAAAAGAAACCAGATCAAAATCTGTTCAGACCAGCCAGCTGATGAACTTCCATAAGCCTGACTCTTCTTTCCTCGAGTCCGCGGCCCTAGAGATGGCCTGGTCGATGCCGAAGCTGCGTCCAGCGCGCATGGCCCACATCAAGATTATTGAACAGATCCACATGACTGCCCAGAGCATGACAAACGGATCGGGCAACCCCACAGCCAGGGCTGAGAAGAACACCGCCCAGAACGTGCCGATGAAAGAGGAGAGCACGGTGAAGAGGCCTAGCACGAGACTCAAACCGAACAGCAGTTCGAAGATGAACTGGAACCAACCGAATGAACTAAATCCTGGAAGAATGATAGAGTCTACTACCATCTTCGTCAAAGGATTTGCAGGAGCCGCCGAGACAGCCTCAAGGAACGGCTTGAGCCAGCCGAACGCAGTCGGAAGATAAGGCGCTTTCTCTAGCGCAGAGATAATGAACAGGATGCCAAGCAGCATTCTGAACGCGGCCAGAGGAGCTGCCCACGCGCGAGCATTCCAGGATCGACCAAAGAAACCTTTTCCCTTCGGAGAAGGCTTTTCATCGCTATCGAGCGATGGGATCGATGAACCGACTTTCTGCAACTTTAGTAGCTTGAGGATATCCTTGCTTGAGAGGCCAGCCTGGTCGATCAATCCGATGACTGTGCGTTCAGCTAGCTCATCCTCGTCAGGGACAAGAATCGTGTGAGAGCCTTTGTTTAGGACGAAGTGATTGCCCTTGAGCCCTTGGTTTTCGAAACCTAGGTCGGTCAAGACTTCTAATATCTCTTTTCCGGAAATATCCATTTCAATCAGACCTCCACGACAGCTAATTCTACCTGCTTCGGCTTGAACTTCGGATTCTGCTCGACATAAAGACCTATTGCTTCCCTCGCATTGTCGAGAGCCGCGCCAGGAGTCTTGCCCTGGCTCACCAGGTCTATCTCAAGGCAGCGAGCTGTGAACACCGCGCCGTCCTTCTCAAGCACTACAGTGAATTTACGGGCCATAACAGAGAACCACCGCAGGCGAGTTTAAAAAGCTTGTCGGGAAAAGAGAGGATGGGCGGATCCGACAGAAAGAAATCCTACAGATCAGTCATTGGAGGGGGGAGAACGTTTAATTGAATAATCTGGATACAGATCCTCGAGGAGCTTGACCACCGCGTCCTTGTAATCAGACGCGAGGTTCCTCCGATACCAGTGCAAGACCGGCTCGACGCCAGCGCGCCTCATCGCGCCTTTTGTGAGATGAGACAGATCGAGGCCCTTCTCAGCCACTGCCTTGCCGAGCTTCGCTTTCCTGAACTCCCGGGACTGATACGCGCCGCGAGAGTTCCAGTTCAGGGGGAATGAGATGCCGTAAGCCGAGACCCGACGCTGGACTGTCCTCTCGCTGATGCCATACCTCCGTGCGATCTGGAGAGGATTATTCGACGCGACAAGGCATTCCAGTTCAGATCGTGACAGCAGAGGTTTCTTACCGGTTATACCTTCTTTACGTAAACGATATAGGACGTTGTTCATGCGGCCTCCTAAAAGGCGGGCGATGTCTTTGGGAGTGAGATTCGAGGAACGATGCAGATTAATCACCATCTCCCGATTCCAAATGAATTTCCCCGGCAGGCTTTGAGCGATCCTGATCAAATACCGCACAGCGGATCTAGCTTCGTTATACTTATTCCACGCCCATTTACGAGAGCGGCCATGATGACACCCTATCAAGGAAGGGGACATCTTGCCCATTTCGCATATCCCCGTATACATGCAGAACACCTCGCGATGGATCGGAGTGAGATACGAGAGAATAGTGGATACGTAATGATCCGACTCGATACGATTGATCAAGCAAGATCCATTATAGGGCAATGTGTCGATCAAGCGACGACCACTGGCATTCGAAGGACTATCCAACGACCGCAAGCGAGCCGAACCGTCCGGCAACAATGAAGCCCTACGCATCGATCGCACGATCGATTGAAACCTGTTCTTGACCATAACCTGGGAATACGCCGAAAAATTAGAGGACCGGGAACGGTCCATCTCAGCGCATTTCACCAGTTCTATCGCTGCTTCCTGCAAGAGGTCATCAATATCGATACCGTAAGTCTTGTTGATTGAGCCCGCGAGATACTGGGAATAACGAACGACTTCTTTGGAGACTGCAGGATATAACTCGCTGACCCTATCCAGGATGTTTGGCATGACCCACATTCGACAGTTGGAAGTCAAAAGTTGTGATTTTCGATCAAATTCGTGG
>JBBSWF010000158.1:0-1522 GCA_038046365.1 Nanobdellota archaeon | reverse complement strand
CGTCGACAAAATAGAACGATCAGAAGAATCAGTCAGTTACTGTCGAATGTGGGGTCATATAGGATTCCAGCTCTTAATATCTTTCAAGGTGAATGTCCGGACAGCTCCCTTCTCAACATCGATCGCCCGGATCATCCATTGCTCTTGCGGGTGCCACTCGTTCTTGCCGAATATGAGTTCGACAGGGATTATAGTCCTCTCGCTGGTTTCGCCTCTATAGTTGGTGTAAATTATCTGTACGGCTCTTTTTCTATTTTCCATGTCAGTTCCTCGTATATAATCCGAAACCTCGGATTCCGCGAGGGAGGCATTCAGGCCGACCGTCGCGGAATCCGTTTAAGAACCTTGCGCTCCCTTTTTAAGACAAATCCGGTTTTTCACTGCATGGCAAAACGTCAGACGAAATGCCCGAGCTGCGGGTCGACTGAGGTCGATCTCATCGAAGGCGAGGAATCCTCGTACGTGCTCTGCATCCAGTGTGGCTACGACGAGTCCGAGCACTCCCCTTCAGGCAGGGCAGCTGCAAGCTGGTAATTCTCTTGGGGTCGTTTCCCTTGGAGGATATTTCTGTTTAGGTGTATCTCGTTCTGACGATCCGCTATAAACCCTGATCCGCCCTAGAAACCCTTTTATTCTGGCCCTCTAGCCACACTTGTATGGGCAATGATTCTAAACCTGGCTGTTGCGGTTCATGCGGCAAAGGCGGCTGCTCAGATGGGCTCTCGCCTCAGGATATGGTCCGTCGCGCTTTCGTGCTCCAAGCCTCTTTATCATTCGACGCGAAAGAAATCAAGCATCAGCTTCCAAAGTCTAGATCCCGGCTTGCCCCTCATCTCAGGACAATAAAAGATAGGGACATCCCCTGGCTTGTCAGCCTCAAGGAGTCTCTTCCAGATCTCATCGCCCAGATCAAGGTCCGGGACGCCGCCTTGGCCAAGGCATTCGAAGAATCCAAGGTCGGAAAGGTATTGGAAGAAGAGCTCACACTGCTAGATAGCCTCTCAAAATCCCTCCAGTCTGTCATCGATGGCTCACCCGACGTCACAAAAGCAATGGATGACTGCGACCGCCTCGAGGCTATTTCAAAGCCCCTCTTTCCTCTCTTCGCCCAGGCCAAGGACGCTCTAGGCATTCTCAAGGCGCATGGCTCGATCTAACCATTCAGGTCTTCCAGCTTTTTAGGATCTCGTTTAGGTCTCTCAAGGTCTTTTTTGTGGACTGGAATATCCTTATCGCCTCCCCGAAAGCGAGCTTGAGGTCCTCATCAGGCAACAATCTCCTGGTTTCATCTATTATTTTGGGCATTATTGGTATTCCCTCGGGTCTGCATGCCTTGAGGCGCCCGTCAAGTGTCAGTGTTAGGTTGCAGAATCCATCCTGGCATGGATTATCTAGGCAATCGGCGCATTTTGCATGATATCTGCCTTCGACTTCGCTGGACCTCACGGTTATGGGACTTTCCGAATCTGGAGAACTTTGAACAATTCGGTTTTTGACAAAATGATCTATTTCTGATGTCTAA
>JBBSWF010000157.1:0-3556 GCA_038046365.1 Nanobdellota archaeon | reverse complement strand
GAGGAACTACAGAAAATCAACTATAACCCAAGAATTCTCATAGATGTTTAGCGCCCTAAGGTCGAAATCCGCTCGTTTATAGACGCTGGCGCGTTGCGGGGGTTGCCCCATCCGGGGCGCAGCGCCCTCGATGTTATCGTCGAGGATTTCGAAGGCGCTAAACAAATACAAATGTTGTTTTTTTTCATACACGGATTACTTTGGTGCAGAACTGAGCGAGTGTAGGCAGTAACTTTGTTGAATTGTCTTCATCAAGCGTGAGTATGGCTAATGTCATACCGTAGCTTGACATCTTGCTTATCAGGTAGTGGGCGAATTTCTGGGTGTTGTGTGCGTCGTTGTATATTAACAGTGTTGATAGGCTGTCAATCAGCAGAAACCCGTATTTCCCAGTGTTTGTAGCGACCGTTATTGCTATCGAAAGGTCAGTTAGCGATTCTGGTCCGCTTAGGTAAAACACCTTGCCCGCGTTCTCCGGTGTGTTCTTTTTCTTGCTCACCCCGTCTATGAAAAAGATGTTGCCGGTGTCTATTCCCCGCTTCTCAAGTTCTCCTTTAATCTGATTGTAGGGTTTGTTTAGGGTGGCGTAGATGCCTCGCATCCCATTTGTTTTTGTGAGTTTTAGAAGGATCTCTTTATTCATCGCCTGATAGTCTGAGGGTTGTGAGATAAATACATAGATCCCCCTTAGCTTTAGCTGTTTCACCGCTTTTATCAGGTTTGGTCTTGCGCTCATCTTGTGCCTCCATGCCTCTCGTAGAAGACCAATTTTTTTGCTGGGATCCGGGTTCTTTCTTTTTGGAATGCGCCGGTCTTTTGGTATCCTATTCCGATCATTATGGGGCAGAAATCCCCTTCCCTCGTGTCCAGTATCTCATGCACCTTGTCGGCTTCTGGTGTCAATATGGCCGAGGATAGTCCTAGGTCTTCCGCCATCAGGGCTATTTGTAGTGCTGGGTTTGCCGCGGATAGAAGCCCCTCTACAATTCCTATCTTGCTGTCTCTCACGAATCTAAATTCCGATTCAACATATCTGTCCTTGTCTAGCACTATTGCTATTATGCAAGGTGGATCACTGTGGAATGCTCCGTAATACGCCGAATCAATTAACGCGGCGATCCTTTTCCGATTCTTTACCAATATGAAGTACCATGGCTGTGAGTTGCCGGCGCTTGGCGCCCATCTTGCGCACTCAAGTAGTCTATTGATCAAATTATCCGGAACCTTCTTTGTAGAGAATTCATAGGTTGTCCTTCTTTTTTTTGCCAGATCCTCAAATCTTTTCATTGTATGTTTTTTCCGAATCTTACTCTATAATAATCTTGCTGCAGCAAGGATCAATTGCGGAAATGCTTCCATTGATACATTCACTTCTTTTTGCACAAGCCTCTGTTTAGCGCTGTACGTGAATCTTGCCTTGACATATTTTCCTTCGATCACATGAGGCATCCAGTGTCGGTCTGCCTCCCACATCTTTGAGTAGGGCATCTTGGAGGTGTCGATCCATTCTGGCCTCATCTCATCTGTCTCTTTTGGCTCTCCTCTCCAAGAATAGGCCACAAAAACGTGCACTGTCTGGTCCCATCCCTTCTCTGAGGGGACTTCAGGGAATCGAAATTCTAGTTCAGCGTATTTTGTGAGGCTCTCAGGGGTTGTCCGCATATCTGCTTCTTCGCGTAGCTCTCTTACCGCAGCGTCTATGATGGTCTCGCTGGGTTCTTGTTTACCACCAAGCCCGTTGTATTTGTCCTTTCCGAATCCGCGCTTCTTCAGTCCAAGAAGGACTTGCCTGACTGGTTCATCTCGGATCAATAGGCATAGTGTGGCGTGATGCATCGGACAGGGGTTCCGATTATCCTAGAATAATCTTTCTAAAAGAGAGTTGTTATCTTCCTCTTACTTGCTCTGGTCAAAAAGTCGTCGTATATCCTCAATGACTGGTTCAGTTCAGGCTCGCGTATCTCTCCATTGGCATCCATCAGCCATTCCGGAGTCACACACATCGGTAGCCATCGGGCTGTGCTCTCTCTGATGAAGTCCGGCACTGCGATCCTGATCGCCCAGTGGTCTCGCAGTTGCTGGTCCATGGCGTTCCGTAGCGCGGGCCTCATCTCGTAGAGGTTCTTCACTGTGTCTCCGCACGCGATCGGTGCGTATTCTGGCTTTTTCTTGTGGATGTTGTTCGGCACGGCGATCGCTATGTCGTCTGCGCACAGTCTCCACTCTTCTTTTGGGTTGTAATTGTTTATCATCGCTGCGATCTCTTGTTCGAGAAATAGCAGTTTTTTCTGGTCTTGCAATAGCTTCTCTACTTCCATAGCGGATTCCAATGGTAAAAAGAATGGATGTTCGATCGGCATGGCTTGCGCGCGATGCCCGTATGCGACTAGTTCTTCGAAGTCTGATGGTTGTGTCCGCGGTCTTGACCCGTATGGTGATGCGAGCAATATCGCCGCAGCTGTCTGGGGTATCTTCCCGAGCACTAGGTTATCATGCACCATCATCCGTATTCGCATCTTTGGATGCGTGAGAAGAAGTTCCTCGACTTGCTCATCATAGAGGTTGCGCAGTATCTCTGGCTTGGCTAGTCCTGATTCGCCAAGTGCTTTGTGCGCGTATCTTTGAAGGATCTGCACGTTCGGGTTGTGGTATATTTTGTTGTAGGCTATTGTCCTTAATGTGAGGAAATTGGCGGCTAGGTCTATCGCGGATTCTTTTATGCAAAGGATCGGTTTTCCTCCGTTGTCTGCGAAGGTGGTGTTCTTGATTATGTCTTCCGGGTCCGTCGCGAAGAAGTAGAACGGCTCTTTCTCTATGCAGTGTGTAACTTGAATGTCTCGTGTCAGGTATGCGAGCCGGTCTGCTCCCCATGTGCCTGACACTATCTGGGCTAGCGGGTTCTCTTCTGTGAACATGGCGAGCAGGTCGTCGAGCTTCACGTGCCGCTCGATATGCCTCTTGAGCTGTCTGCATATATCCATCCCGTTCTTTTCATGGTCGAATCCCAATCCTCGGATCAGGTTCTCTGCGCAGTGTCCCCATGGCAGATGTCCTATGTCATGGACCATCCCATACACTTCTACCAGCTTCTTGTCTTTGCCGTTAAGTCCGAGGTGTTCTGCATATCTCCTCACAAAATACTTGGTGAGTATGCTGTGTTCGAACCTTCGGTATCCTGCGCGCGGGAAAACGATGTTGACTTGGCTCAGCTGTATGACCCTGCCTATCCTTTGGAATTGCGGCGAATGGTATATCTCAGGGTAGTCGCTTTCGCAGAATTTTATCGGTTCGTCGTTGAATGGATTCGGCTTTATCTCCTGCCAGAATGAGAAGTGATACATCAGGTCATCTGGATATTCCGCTTTTTCGTAATCGGAGCCCGAATACGACTCGCATGCCTTCCGGTATCTTGAGGTGTGCTCTTCCAATCGGCGATCCCAGCTCGTTTGCATGTCGTCTGGAAAATCGTTTCATATTAAAATCATAGCCAGTGTCAGGCCAAGCGGCTTTGCGTGGAAACTCACTTGGTGGTTGATTCTTTGAGTTTGTCTAGTTC
>JBBSWF010000156.1:0-14526 GCA_038046365.1 Nanobdellota archaeon | reverse complement strand
AGCATCCGCGCCGCTCACGAGATAAAGCCCACGCTCACTACAATAACTCACAGAATCAACAGTATCCCGGCAACCGGGAGAACTTCTGCTAAACTTCCGACCATGAATCCGACGCCCTGGAAATGACGTAGCGACCGTACGATCAGAGAATGATTTGACAACTTTGATAAGATCCGGTATCTCTTTGATTGCCATGACCACAGAGAAATGCAGTTCGCTTAAAAAGATGGGCTTTGCCGAGCATAATCCATAAAAATGACTGAACGTTATCTAAAGCCATGACAATCGAAAGACTCCCTATGCTCTTGTTCTTCGGACTTCCAGGAAGCGGGAAGAGCACGGCAGCGATGAAACTGGAGCAGAAGATCGAAGGGTACCAAAGATTCAGCCCAGACGAAGCTAGGAGAGAAATGGGATTCACCAGTTACAAAAGGAGGGACACCCCTAAAGTAATGAGGTATGTCTCAGGGCAGATAACAACATGCCTAGAAAAAGGATGCGGAGTCATCCTTGATTCGGCGTTCCTATCAAGGGAAACCCGCCAATCATATTACAACTTTGCTTATGAACAGGGGTTAGACGTAGTAGCCACCTATGTAACCTGCAGCGAACAGACCGCCCTTGAGCGGATAAGAAGCAGACCAAAAAGTGACGGCCTCCATGTGCCCGGCAGGAATGCCCGCGCGTACAATAAATACAGAAGGAGATGGGAGGCAACGCATAACAGATTCGGAACGTTCGAACAGGGATTCGAACAGATAGGATACTCAGGCGACATAAACCTGGCAGTAAACCGCCATGTAGCAGTCCTGAGATACGACACGGACACTAACACTGTAGAAATAAAGGAGAAATGGCTCCGACCTGTGCTTCGACAATACGCCGAGAATGTCCGTGATATACTCCTCCAAGGATAAGCTTAATAATGTGGTCAGAACAGTCCGCAAACATCAAAGCAGCAAAAGCGCACAGGCTAATCATGGAAGACAAACTGTTCAACCTTCTTGTCGAACAAGAAGACATCACATGGAAGGACATAATCTACGACCTCATAAAGACAGAACAGCTAGACCCCTGGGATGTCGATATATCCAAACTGACCCAGAAGTACATCGAGACTATCAAGGACCTAAAGAAATCCGACTTCAAGCTCTCAGGCAAAGTGCTGCTAGCGGCAGCGCTGATGCTGAGCATGAAAGGGAAGAGACTAGTGGGCGAGGACCTGGACGCGCTGGACCGGCTCATCGCCCAGAAAGACCTCAACGAACAGGAATTCTACGACGACCTCGAGAACGCCACATTTCGGGACCCTTCACAGATACCTGAAGCTGAACGGATGCACCTCGTGCCGCGAACACCCCAACCTCGCCTGCGCAAGGTGAGCGTATACGACCTTGTCGCGGCGCTAGAGAAAGCGCTTGAAGTGAAGAAGCGGAGGCTGCTGCGCGAACTGCCAGCGACACACACATACCTGCCGAAGAAAAACAGGGACATCAGCCTGATGATAAAAGGGCTGTACAAACACATACTAGATTACTTCTCGGCCAACCCGGGAAGGAAACTGCACTTCTCGACATTGACGCCGAACGCCACAAAAGAAGACAAAATATTCACGTTCATACCGATACTCCACCTGACCAACGAAAGGAAGATCGACGTGCACCAGCCAGAGCACTTCGCGGACTTTCGGATACACCTGATAGACAAAAACAAAGTCAGAGGGATGGTTCCTGTCGAGACTGAAGCAGAAGGTAGGCCAGCAGACCCGCTGCGCGAGGCAAAGGAGCGCGACCGGGCTGAGAGGAAGAAGCAACGCGAGGCGGCTAAGGCAGCGAGCGGAAAAGAGAGCAAGCCTAAGAAAGCCGGGGTAAATGCCAAACCGACAGAGAAGACCGAAGCGGCGAATGAGAGCGCGCCCATACCAGAGAACAAACCAGCGCAGGCAGAAAGTATGCCTGGCGCGAACCCGACCTAAAGGCAGCCCGGTCTATTTGAGAATAAAGGTTTATATACGCTCTACGGTTCTGTATCCTCATGAAATCAACACAAAACAAAGAACTGACTCCTGAAGAGAAAGGATACATGGTAGCCGTCATCACAGAAGAGCTCAACCACCTCAGACGGGACGGAAAGACCCTGCTTGTGATGGACACGCCACGGTTCCTAGCCGCAGAAGAGCGGATGGAAGAATTCCTGACAAGGCTCATATCAAAATTACAGTGATACACATGGCCAACAAGATACAGACCGGACAAAAAGAAAAAACCGCTCCAGAAGCGGAGAACAGAAAGCAGCTTGAAGAGTACTACATGGCGCTGCGAATGATAGACCAGCAGATGAAGCAGGCGCAGAAGCAGATGGCCATGATTGAGCAGCAGGCCACAGACCTAGAAGGCACAAAAGAGGCGCTAGAGGACTTATCGAAAGTGGAGCCCGGGACAGAGATACTGGTGCCAGTGGCATCAGGCGTGTTCGCAAAAGCGACACTTGCAGACGCAAGCAAACTCATAGTCAACATCGGCGCAAACACAAGCGTCACAAAAGGTCTCGAAGACGTCAAGAAGATAATCGAGCAGCAGGCTGAAGAGATACGCAAGATAGAATCAGAGATAGGCTCGCAGATACAGTCTATGGCGAGCCAAGCGCAGATGATCGAACAAGAGATGAACCGCCTGACGTGAAACAATGTTTAGCTTCCTCAAAGAGAAACTCAAAGGCGCGCTGTCCGCATTCTCGAAGAAGGCAGAGGAAGAGGCTGAAGAGGAAGTCATAGAAGAAGCAGCGCCGGCCAAAAAAGAGCCGAAAAAAGAAGAGAAGAACGCGCCCGCAAAGAAAGAAGAGCCCAAGAAGAAAGAGGCTCCAAAAAAAGAAGAGAAGAAGGCACCAGCGAAGAAAGAAGAGCCGAAGAAGAAAGAGACTCCAAAGAAGGAAGCGGATAAAGCGCCGGCGAAAGCCCCTGCCGAGAAGAAGGCCGAGCCGAAGAAAGAAGAGAAGGCGCCGCCAAAGAAAGAACCCTCTCCGACAAGAGAAGATCAAAAACCCACTCCTAAAACAGAACCAAAGAAGGCGGAGAAAACACCTCCTAAGAAAGAAGAATCGCTAAAAGAGGAAGCCGCCCCGGCCAAGAAACCAGGATTCTTCTCAAAACTATTCGGATTCGGCGGCAAAGAAGAAGAGAAGATAGCTGAAGAGAAAAAAGAAGAGCCGAAGACCGAGGAAGAAAAATCCGAAGCAGAAGAAGATGCTCCAGCGCTCGAAATCGAAGAAGAGAAAGAAGAGGAGAAACAGAAACCATCTGAACCTGCGGAGATCGAGCTTCCAGAGAGCATCGATGAGCTCGAAGAAGAGAAGGCCGGAGAGGAAGAAGAACCGGCAGAAGAGGGGGCTCCTCCGGAGGAAGAGGCTGAAGAGGAAGCGCCGGCTGAGGAAGAAGCTGAAGAGGAGCAAGAAGAACCCGCTGAAGAAGAGGCGGAAGAGACCGAAGAGGAAGAACCTGAAGAAGAGCCAGAAGAGAAACCAGCACCAAAGAAAGAGGCGGAGAAAGCCATCGAAGAAGAAGCCACAGGATTCTTCGCAAGGCTCACGCAGAAAATAGTAACAAAGAAGATCACGGACGCGCAATTCGAAGACCTGTTCTTTGACCTTGAACTCGCGCTGCTAGAGAATAATGTAGCGCTAGAAGTTATAGACAAGATAAAGACCGACCTGAAAGGACAGATAGTAGACAAGCCGATCAAGCGCGGAAAAGTGGAAGAAACAATACTTACTGTGCTCAAGGAATCTATCAATGGGCTGTTCATCACAAACAACATAGACCTGCTCAAGCTCGTGAAAACCAAGAAACCATTTGTCATCTGTCTCGTCGGGATAAACGGAAGCGGAAAGACAACCACGATCGCGAAACTCGCCAGACACCTGATGGACAACGGGCTTGACCCTGTGATCGCGGCAGCAGACACATTCAGAGCGGCAGCGATAGACCAGCTCGAAGAGCACGGGAACAAGCTCGGAGTCAAGGTAATCAAACACGATTATGGAAGCGACGCGGCAGCAGTGGCGTTCGACGCGATAAAACACGCTGAATCAAAAGGCAAGGACGTGGTGCTAGTCGACACAGCAGGACGGATGCACAGCAACGCAAACCTGATGGACGAGATGAAAAAGATAATCAGAGTGGCAAAACCGGACCTGAAGATATTCATCGGCGAGTCGATAGCAGGGAATGATTGCGTGGAGCAGGCAAAGGCATTCGACGAAGCTATAGGGATCGACGGGATCATATTGTCTAAGGCTGATGTTGATGAGAAAGGAGGGGCTGCGTTATCAGTCTCTTATGTGACCGGCAAACCTATAATGTACATCGGAGTCGGACAGGAATACAAGGACTTGAAGCTGTTCACGCCGTCTATTGTTATGGAGAACCTGGGATTGTAAAAACGTTTAATGTTCCCTCGCCTTCGGCTCGGGAACTTAAACGTTTTAAGGCGCGACCGCAAAGACCAACCATTGCCACCTGACGACCTTCGATGAAGAACTTAGGAAGAAACTCTCAAAGGCGGTTGAATCTACGGAAAATGAAAGCGATCAGAACTATCAGGGTCTGAAGCCGCCTCTCCCATAGAGAGACAGGAAGTTATTCGGATTCGAATATTTCAATCAATTAATTATTAATAGCTGCCGGCTAACCAGGAGTACATGACATCCGATACGATCAAAACAGGCCTTGGGACATTTAGCAAAGACAAATTCAGTGCGCTAGTGACAATTCGAGCCGCGGCCCTTAAAGGGATACGAGATGCGATCCAATCCGACGGATTCACAGAAGTGACAACCTCATCCCTGGTCAATATAGCGGGTTCCTGCGAGAACCCGCACGCTTCATTCACATTGAACTTCTACGGTCGCGAGGCGCATCTTTCACAGAGCGCACAACTCCAGCTCGAAGCCCTGGTGATGCGGCTCAAGAAAGGGTTTTTCACCGTCAACACGAGCTTTCGCGAAGAGCATTTCGATGATCCTGAAGCCGCAGGTCGACGCCTATCAGAGTTCACATTGATTGAACCAGAATGTCCATTTTCTGGATTGAATCCAGAAGATGCCCTTGGACAACTCATCGAGAAAATAGAGAAAATCATGAAACAATCCACAGCTGATGTGCTTAGAAAATGCAGAAAAGAGATCTCCACACTCGGCGGAGATCCAGACTACCTACAAAACGTGATAGACCACCCTTTTCAAACGATCAGATACGATGATGCGATTAAGCTGTTGAATACCCTAGGATTCCAGGTCTCTTTTGGCGACGACCTAGGGTTCGTGAAGAGCGAGCGATCCTTGCCCAATTTGGAGGCGCACCAACCTTTGTGACGCATCATCCAGCCTCGATAAAGTTTTTCAACATGAAGAGGACCCCAGACGGCAAACTGTGTTATAGCGTGGACTTGCTGACCCCGCGACTTGGCGAGACAGCAGGGGGAGCAGTGCGCGAGGAGGACGGCGAGAAAATCGAGGCGCAACTTTGTGCCTCAAAAATAGGGACTTTCCTGAAATCAAAAGGGCAGGATCCGACCACACCCTTCAAGGAATATTTCAACCTCTTCAAACAAGAAGAACCCCTACTTCGCGGAGGATTTGGGATAGGATTCGAGAGGTATGTGGGATTTATTATAGGATCAAACGACATCCTCAACACGATATCGGACAGGACACTATCGCCGTGAAAGAGCAGTATAGATAGCCCGGGACTATCCAAACATGCGCTCCAGATCGTTTAGCACAACATCTGCGGCGTGGTCCCTGCAACCATGGATAAAGTAATAGGCACATCTAGCTAGATGGAAAAATGCACGCGCGTCCAGACTATTGTCTGTCGCGCGCCTGTTCACCTCGTCTGCCAACCGATCGAGCGCGCCAACCCTGAAGTTGCAAAGGTCAACATCCCAATCATTGACATGGAACTGCTCAGTATACCTCCTGATCGGGCGCTCCCTCAAAGACCGGAATAGCCGCTCCCCATCGGACGGAAAGCACAGCATGCTGACTCGGAAGGACCACTCATTCCAGTAATCCTCGCTTATGCCCGTATTGTCACAGACCTGCGAAAGAGGCTTGTACATGCCACCAGAAAAGGCGGGACTGATTTATTAAGGTGAGGTGCGAATCTGAAAGAGGATTATCTGCACGGAACTCAATATTACCCATAAAGTTTATATAGTAAGATTCATCTTACCATCACCATGACCCAAATCGCTGTGACTCGGATGAGTTCCAAAGGACAAATAGTGATTCCTCTTGAACTTCGAGAAGACATCGAAGAAGGGGATCGTATGATAGTCGTAAAGGCCGGAAAACATATCCTGCTGCAGAAAGCCGAGGATTTCGACGAGAAACTCACAGAAGACATCGAATTCGCAAAGAGAACGGAAGTGGCGCTCAAGAAATACGAGAAAGGAGAGTTCATAGAGATGGATTTTGACAAATTCATCGAAGAAACGAAAAAATGGTGAATTCTAGCTTCCATCCAGATTTCCAGAAGACATTCTCAAAGATAAAAGATGAGGGGCTCAAAGAGAAACTCATCAAACAGTTCATCAAGATAATGGATGATCCAGACACCGGAAAACCGATGAGATTCTCGCGCAAAGGGACGAGAGAGGTCTACGTGCCGCCGTTCCGATTATCTTACATCTACCTAAAAGAGGAGGATAAGATAGTGTTCTTGGACCTGTTTTATAAGGATGAGCAGTAAATCTCATACCGTGATCTTGACGACCTGTTTCTTGGCACGCTGGCCGAGGTCTGACTTGACCAGCATATCATCTAGCTCGATCAACTTCTTGATCCGCGGATCAGCTTTGTTGAGCTTGAAGAGCCTGGCCCTGCCGATGTCCCTGGTGTGGATGATGACCTGATTCCGGATCAATGAATCCCATATACGGTACAATGTGGCCCTGCCAACACCAGAGTTATCAGCCATGTCCGTGATCGAGAAGTCCATATCCCTCTCGGTCAGCAAGAAGTCCATGACCCGGACAGTCGGCGAGTCACCCATGAAGTCTATGAAGATCGATGTTTCAGCCATGGGCGATGGATAGAGGAGGTAACTAATAAATATTTCTAAAATGATACATCAATGTCTCATAAATCAGCTTATAACACCTTATACGAAAAGTTAAGCAGGATGAGAATGAGACTATATCCATGGGCTACAGCGTCCAAGAGATCAAGAAGCGCATCCTGCTCAAACTCGTCAGGTGGAGGAAATGGGGCGAGTCGCACACAGAGAACGTCCTCAATGGACTACCTAGACATATCAGAGGAGAAAAAGAGACGCGGCAAGCAATCCACGAACTTGTGCAGGAAGGATTACTTATACAAATGATGAAGACCAAGGAGGCGCACTATTCCCTAAACCCGAAGAAGGCAGAGGAGATCAAGGAGTTCTTGGATGACCATGATTAATTCCATCAGGAGACTGACCAAACTTAAGTCAGCCTTCCTCGAACTCGATCGTCCCGTCATAGTATATCCCCTTATGGAGAGGGACAGGACGCCAATTGTCGATGACAAGCTCAGCCTTGAGCCAGTCAGACAGCTCGCCAGGATTGCCGATCGTCGCAGAGAGGCCCACGAACTGGACGTCTTTCGCGACTTCCCTAAGCATAGTGATGAGTATCTCAAGGACAGGCCCTCTTCCTGGGTCGTTTAGCAGATGGATCTCATCGACAATGACACAGCCGAGCTTGCGGACCCAAGGAGCGTGATGACGCATCAGGGCATCGAGCTTCTCGGCGGTGCAGATAATGAGGTCCTTGTCCTCCAGATACGGCTCGTCAGCGTCGAGATCACCGATCGTGAGAGTCACTTTGCTAAGACCCCCCCACTTCCTCGTGAACTCCTTGAACTTCTCATTCGCCAAAGCCTTGAGAGGCACAATGTAGACTGCCTTGCCTTTGCCAGACAGGATGGACTTCATCGCAGCCATCTCGGCGATCAGAGTCTTGCCAGACGCAGTCGGCGTGCATATAAGGACGGACTTGCCGTCGAGGAGACCTGATTGGATAGCTTTCTCCTGGGCAGGACGGAGTTTCGTGATGCTCTCTTTTATGAGGACTTCGACGAAGCGAGGGTCGAAATTACCGGATATATCCGAAAGATCCATTACAAACAGACAGAATCCAAACGCAATAATAAACGTTAGCAATCGATGCGGCAAAAAACTAGATAATCCTGGAAAGATCGCCATCCAAGACCACCGGCTGCATGACCTTGATCTCATCTGAATAACCCATGTCGGGGATGCTGTTCAGAAAGAATATCTTCTTGTTGAGGACATGCGCGAACCCGATCTCAAGAAATGAATTGCCGCCGACATAGTTCTTGATACCACCCTTGTCGAAATTAGCCACAAGGACTGCGTCTGCATCCCGGATGACCTTCCAGTATTCCCGGATAGAATCAAATGCAATCGCCCTCTTAGAAAAATCGCCAGCCTCCTTCTCCTTCTTGATCGTCTCCAGCGAGAACTCACCGCGAAGTATCCTCTCAGAACTTATAGGGATAGAAACATCAAAACCAGATGATTTGAGCTCATCCGCGAGCTTCTTGATCTCATAAGTGAAATTAAGACTCCCACAAATAGCGATCTTCATGGCCAGATTACCAGAATCACTTCTTAACGAATTCAGTGTAGTGGCAAGATCCGCAAGACAAGCGGTTCTTGTGCTCGCCAAGGAAATGGCCGGACCCGCACTTGGGGCAGGACTTCCTGAGGCGCTTGAGCTGACCGCCTTTAGCGTCGTACAACTTGAAGACTTGGTATGACTTGCCCTTAGCAGGCGCTTTACCTCCAGATGCCGGTTTTCCGCCCGCTGGCTTAGCCGCTGGTTTGTCTGCCATGTTCACACCACCCCTGCGGCTTTAGGCTGCTCAGCAGCAGCCTTGGCCTCATCCGCTGCCTTCTTGGCATCAGCGGCGACCTTGGCTATCGCTTCCTTCTGGCGCTTGGTCTTGACCTCAGCGCGCTCCTTGGCCGCTGCGTCCTTGTAGACTGCTGCCTCGAATGTCGCCTGGTTCTTGCCAAAGCCGGTCCTGATCGACTTCATCACAATGAGCGAGGCCTCAGTCTTGAGAGACGAGGCGATGTCTTTGGCCATCTTATCATTACTTGGAGTGGCGCCGTCGAAAGCGACTGTGCCGGACACCCAAGTCCTTGACAACAATGGTTGATCGAGCTTCTGTTTGATTTCCATATAGTTCCACCCTTATGTTTTATCGCACCTTGATAGCGTATTCGCCTGGCGTCGTCATATTCGTGCTCTTGGCGATGCGCGACTTCTCGCCGTTGAGTATGTAAATTCTGCCAAGCCAATTTGTCGAGAAAGACTGGCCTTTGCAAAGAGAGCACTCATTGCCATCAACAAAGATCCTGCACCTGCCGCAAACCTTTCGTTTCATCCTGCTCACTCATCCTTTCCTTTCTTCGGTTTCTTCTCTTTCTTCGGGCCGCCGGCTGCGTCCTCTTCAGACCACTCAGGCCTGCCGAGACCAGGCTGGCGCATCGTAAGACCAATCTTTGGGTTTGCGATGTCCTTGAAAGATATTGCGATCATGCGAGCGCGAACCTTGTCGTTGACGCGCAGGAAACGACCGGACTCCTTGCCAGTCAATACCTTGTCTTTTGCGAACGACACGAAATCATCCATCGTCTGCGAGATGTGGATCATGCCATCGATAGGACCTAGAGTGATGAACGCGCCGAAGTCAGCGATGTCCTTGATCTTGCCAACGACGAGTTCCTGCATCTCAGGCTTGTAAGTCAAGACCTCGAAGATGGTCTCGTAATAAGCGGCGCCGTCACCGGGGATGATGACGCCATCCTTGACATCGATTATCTTGACGACGTCGACAACGATGCCAAGATCAGTGTCGATGAAACCGTCATACTTCTGCTTGATAGATTTGAGCACAGAGGTATCTACGTCCTTGCCGAAAAACCGGGGCGAGACCCGGATGTAGTCCTTTAATTCTGTGTGGTAAAACATGAATCCACCGAATGAACAGGAGAAATGAAGGGTTTTTAAACCTTTTGTGAGCCGGGCTCACGATACGATGATTTCGACGTGATTTCTGGACCTTAAGACCGCGACATCGACGCCCTTCTCCTTGAGCCGGCGGCGGAGCTTGAGATCCATAGTCGCCACGATATCTCCAGTTTGCGCCTCATCTACGATAGCATCGTCGACGGAATGGACCTGATGAGGGATGGCCTCAACTCTCTTGGCACGGATTATCGTGTCGGCCAGCTTGACTTGCGCCCCCTCCTTGCCGCCTCGGGCAGCCAATAGCTCAAGCTCGATCTTCGAGCCCGCCATCATGGCAAACCGGACGCCTGAAGGGCAAGCTCTCTCCAGCTCTGAGAATATGTCGACATCTTCTCGAGCTGGGATGAGCAGGAAGTTCGTGTCGAGTATCACTCTTCTGACCATATACACCCTCTATCCATCAGCACTTTAAAAAGGTTTTAATAAGGGAATATGCCGACGATAACCAGATGGCAAAAGCCAAAGACCAATTCGCGCCAGTGATGAAAAAAGCACTGGAGATGATCAAGCCCAAAGGAAAGGGGATTCCTAAATCGGTTATATCAGTGCGCGAAGCCATCAACGCATTTCTCAAGAAGAATAAAGTGTCCGCGAAGGCGGAACTCGGCGGTTCTTTCGCGAAAGGCACGCATCTGGAAGGGGATTATGACGTCGACATTTTCGTGCGGTTCAACAAGAAGAAGCACGCGGATGACGACCTGTCAAACCTGCTTGAGAAGGCGCTCACTGGATTCGCTCCGGAGAGGATACACGGGTCGCGCGACTACTTCCAATTCAGCAAAGACGGAATACAATACGAGATAGTGCCGGTGCTTGACATCAAGAAACCTAGCGAGGCAAAGAACGTGACAGACTGCTCGCCGCTGCATGTGAGCTGGGTCGCGAAGAACATCAAGCGCAAGCACGACGACATCCGGCTCGCGAAGAGATTCATGAAATGCGCCGAAGTTTACGGCGCAGAGTCATACATAAGAGGATTCTCAGGCCATGTAGTCGACCTGCTCGTGATAATGAACGGAGGATTCCTTCCTCTGCTGCGCAAGGCATCGGCATGGCAGACGCCAGTGGTGATAGACTACCTCAACGCACACAAAGGACGGGCGCTAGCTAAATTGAACCCGGCTAAGACACAAAGCCCATTGATAATCGTCGACCCGGTACAGCCAGACAGGAACGCAAGCGCATCGCTCTCGAAAGAAAGGTTCGACATGTTCATCGCAGCGGCGAAGAAGTTCCTTGAGAAGCCTGACTTGACCTACTTCGAAATGAAAGAGATAAACCTAGCAGACCTGGCAAAGAAAGGCCCTACTGTTGTGGCGATAGCGACACCTCTGGCTGGGAAGGAAGACGTGGTAGGGAGCAAACTCCTGCAGGCAAAAGAGCTCATAGAAAAAGAACTTGATGAATTCGGGATCGTCGAGACAAACTGGCACTGGAAACCCGGAGAAGCAGCCACATTCATTTACGTGCTAAAGACCGCCGAGTTGCCGGAGACGACGACCATCGAAGGGCCGCCATCCAGGATAAGGGAGCATGCAGTCGCTTTTAAGATGAAGCACCCGACCGCCAAGGATGTGGACGGAAAGATGGTCGCGATAGAGAACCGGACGGCAAGGACGCCAAAGCAGGTCCTTGAAGCCACAGTGTCAGGCCCGTACATCAAAGAACGAGTGAAAAAGATATCAATAAGCACACTAACCCCACGCGAATGACTAAGGGGATCATTGATTCGGCCGCGGCAGAGATCGGCGCCGCAGGCAATGCAGGTTCTTGGATAATACACACAGGCGGTCGGACCCCTATAGAGCGATCGAGGTTCAGGGCCATAGAGCCGGCAGCCTCTTGCGGAGACATATCATTCATAGACGGCGGAAACGCGCCGATATATTCGACACCGAGTCAAACCTGCCACCTGACTCGGACATGCGCACTTAGATTCTCAGGAAAAAATAGGACGGAGACTGACCGGCGCACATCGATAGTGATGGCAACATCCGACGGCAAGGAGATAACACTGAAACAGTTTGGGGATCTTGCTGAATCACTTAGGATATCACTAGAAGACAAAGACCTCAAGACCGGAGATCACCCAGTCACGCTGGCAACCGCGGTAGAGCTTGCGCGCCACCTGAGCGAGATCCGCGCAGCAACAAGGTCAGCAGCATCTGTCGACGGAGGGATCGTCGTGGTCGACGGAGACCTGAACGCGGCACACCCACTCTCAATTGAGGCTCGCAGGGATCTGAGAGGAGCTTGTAGGCAGGCAAAAGCGGCGCTAATCGGATGCGCAAAGACCAACACCGCCTGCACAGAGACAGGCTACAGCGCGGTGGCAGCGCTGATCAAGACCGCTCCAGAAGGCGCATGGGCCTATGACCTAGAATCCAATGATGGGATATATAGGGCATTCAGTAAACTGCACCATCGCGCCAGGCACTGCTTCATGATAGAGAGCCTCGAAAGTATCAGCGATGAGACACTATCCAGGCTAGCCTCGATAAGCAATGACCTGTCCTTCCCAGGATACCCCTACGGACTTATAGTGGCCGACCAACTGGCCAGGGTATCGAATCAAGAGCGGGACGCTGCGTCGATCGAGCTATTAGCCAAGGCCGCCAAAGTGAACAAAAGCGTGCTCTCCGCGATATCAGGCAGCGACGCGCACGGGATACTAGACCGGATGCAGTACTGAATGGACCCCCGAAAACCAAGAATTCTGGAGGCTTCCGGCAGAAATTTTATATAATACCATTCTCGACCCACATACATCAAACTTGGAGGTACATACAAAATGGCAAAGAAAATGGGAGAATTAGCCTTCCTAATCGGTGTCGGAATAGCCATCCTAGCAGCACTATTGCCCTTAGAGGGTTACCTAGGCAATGTCAGGCTGCTGCTCGTGGTTCTCGGACTACTGGTAGGGATACTGAACGTCACAGCGCAAGAGACAAGCGATTTCTTGATCGCGTCTGTGGCCCTTCTAGCCGCAAGCAAAGCAGGATTTGAAGTGATCACCTTGGCGAACCTAGGCAATTACCTCAACCTGATAGTAGGCAACATCGCCGTGTTCGTCGCGCCAGCAGCAGTGCTTGTCGCGCTCAAGGCGGTCTACGCACTAGCCCACGACTAAACACAAGGCAATTTATTTTTATTTTTTCTCATTCTTCACCAGGTCAACACCCGCTGTGCGACAACCGAAATGATTAAATCGCCTTGTTATCGGAAAATCGGGATGTATGACATAATCACGATAGGATCAGCCACGATCGACGTCTTCGTGGACACTGAAGCCGGGCTGTTCCGGCCCTGCAAGGGATGCAAGGGGCACGTCAAAGTGCCATTCGGATCAAAGATTCTAATCGAGAAGCTCAACTTCTTCACAGGAGGGGGCGGGACTAACACCGCAGTTGGATTCGCCAGACTCGGACTGAAGACCGCCTGGATAGGGAAGTTAGGCGACGACCAGACCGGAAAGACAGTCCTCGCTGAACTCAAGAAAGAACGGGTGAACACGCGCCTCGCAACAGTATCGGTCGGAAAGACGAGCGGATACTCGATAATCCTCGACGCCAAGGGCCATGACCGGACCATACTAGCGCACAAGGGATGCAATGACGAGCTCTTGCCATCAGACGTTCGCCTCAGCAAGATCAAGACCAGATGGGTCTACTGCTCCTCACAGATGGGAAGGTCGCTATCGACACTGATCAGGATAGTCAACCACGCAAAGAGAGAAGGCATATCTGTAGCGTTCAACCCAAGCACTTACATGATAAAGAACAAGAGAAGCACAGTGCGGAGCCTCCTTAGGTCCACCACCGCACTCATATTCAACAAAGAAGAGGCCTGCCTCCTTGTGGGAGAAGCGCCGATACGCAAGACGATCGAGCGGATCCACAAGATGGGACCAAAATACGTGGTAGTGACAGACGGCAAGAACGGAGCCTGGGGAAGCTACGGAAGGGATGTGTGGTTCTGCAAAGCGCCGAATGTGAAGGCGGTCGAAGCCACAGGCGCAGGAGACTCATTCGCCACAGGATTCGTCGCAGGGATCATGAAAGGGATGGAAGTCGATGAAGCCATGAAGATAGGGATGGTCGAATCAGCCAGCGTCATACAGCACCTTGGAGCGAAAAATATATTACTGACCTGGAAGCAGGCGATCAATAAAGCGAGTGGGCTGCCTAAAATCATATGCACCCGAGCTAAATAGATGCAGTGAGGACAGAAGAACAAAATGAACTACGACAGACGATACGCTGAGAGAAGAAAGATATCCGCCGACAACAAACCAGCCAAAGAATACATCCACCTTGTCAGATGGGTGTGGGCATTGATAGTGATCGCGTTCATCCTTGCGCTGATAAGGTAAAATAGGTTTTCCTACCGGTGTTGAGCGCGAAGCGCGATCACCGGTGGTGTA
>JBBSWF010000155.1:0-1263 GCA_038046365.1 Nanobdellota archaeon | reverse complement strand
AGTCAACAAGCAGCTCATCAAATGTAGTCAATAAAAAACGACCTTAAGTCAGGTATTACGGCACGCCGATAAGCCAAGACGACTGGAAAGCGCTGGAGATAAATTTCGTCCTGCATCTGAAGAAGCTCAGAGAAGAAGTCATGAAGAGGCTGAACAAAGAGTGAATGGCGAGGTTACACCTAGAATAACGTAGGCAACAATCACTTCCTCTTCTTCTGATGGATCAATCCGCTGAAATCGATGTGCCCCTCTTTGTGCGCCCAGAGAGCGGCTTGAGCTAATGCATGGGTGAAGACGAGGAACCATGTGATCTTGTAGATGAAATACCCAGGGATGTCAAAGACAAGAAAGATGAGCAGGGAAATCAAAGCAGCAGCGATGTACAAGTCGTCGAAGTCCTGCCTGATCGCCTTGAGGATCCTTGAGAGGAGAGAGAAGATAATGACCGCGTTGACGAACAGTGCGAGGATATCCAATGCAAGTAGGTTGAAGAGGTATATAGCGAAGAACAGCACGAGAAGGACCGCTATTATCTGGATGAGGGGCATGATAGGTTTTTGGATGGATGGGGATTAAAAGGTTTCCGTGCTGCCGGTTGGAAGGGCCTAAACCTCATGACAGGAATGTTTATTAACATCCGAACGGATACACTAGCCAAGATGACAGAAACTATCTGCGTGAACAAGGCGGCCATCCTAGACCTGATTCAGGTCAAAGACAAGTTCGACGCGATAGTCGAATCTTTAGAATTAATGGCCGACAAAGAATTCATGGAGTCTTACAATAAGTCCAAAGAACAGGTCAAAAAAAAGGATTTCGTGGATTGGAATGGATTATAAGATATTGCCGACAAAAGAGTTCTCCAAAGACTTCGAGAAGGTATAGTAAAGGACACAAATAATTGCTAAAGATAGTTGTGTCCTTTAGATATAGTGGCGGAGATTAATATCTCAATTATTTTTGTCCGCCACTATAGATTCTTCAATCCGCGATAGGATAAAGACCAAGATTGAGGAAGTGGCTGAAGACCCGACGCGATACAAGCAGCTGCATTACGAGTTAGGCGGCAGCTGCCGGCTCTGGATAGGCAAGCTGAGAATCATATTCTCCTACGACATAGAGAAAAAGGAGTTATACCTGGAAAAGATAGTGTTCGGACATAAGTATTGATGGCGAGGCGCAGATTTCCTTTATCTTAAAAATGGCCCAGGAGAACTTTGCATAATTCATCCAGTGGCTTGATTGTCATACCTAGTTTTATCG
>JBBSWF010000154.1:0-30462 GCA_038046365.1 Nanobdellota archaeon | reverse complement strand
TTATGAGAATGAACGCGCCTAACTTAACGACATTGGGGCCCAACCCCTCCACCTTTTTCGATGGATCAGACAAAACGCTCGCCATGAAGACGGTGCCGCTTCATTTGGCTGAAGAAGTCATGATACCGACACATTAAAATAATGAAAGACAGGACTTCTGGATATGGCAGACCAAGGTATACCCCCACTAGGGATTTTGTCTCCTGAGGCGCAGAAGAAGCCCGGCGCATTCGGCGCGTTCTTTGGAGGAGGCAAGGCGCCTGAATCAGGTCCCGCCCCTGCGACGATGGCGTCGGTGATCGATGAAGTCAACAACGCCAGCAGGAGAGTCCGTGTGCTTGAAGACCGGTACACCAACCTGCGCAATAAACTCCAGATCATCGAAGACAACATGCTTGAGACACAGAAAAAATACCACCAGGACCTCCAGGCGATAAACGACGACATGATGAGGGTTAAGAGAGCGCTGTCTGACCTCGACACAAAGACTGGGGTCATCGTCAAGGAACTCCAGCTAAACGCCAAAAAAGAAGACGTAGACGTGATCAAGAAATACCTCGACCTGTGGGAGCCTATACACTTCGTGACACGAGAGCAGGTAGACCGGATGATAAACGAGGCGATAGAGATCGCCGCCATACGGTTGGCGCAGAAGATGCCAAGCTATGAGCCCAAGGTGCTCAAAGCATGAAACCCAACGATCCATGATATCCTCTAATCAATACCAATATCCGGTCAATTGCGGCAGACTATCTTATGATGAATCTCCAGCCCATACTGGCAGACTCAAGTATTCAGTCGACTTCATCATCCCTGAAGGGACACCGATCAAAGCGGCATTGAGCGGCGTCGTGGTCGATGTGAAACAAGACTCTGATGATGGCGGCCCTGACAAACGCTTTGACTCCTTAGGCAACTATATCGAAATAGAACATAGATGCAAGGAGTACTCCATCTATGAGCACATCAAAAAAAACGGATCAAAAGTGAAGATCGGAGACAAAGTAAAAAAAGGACAAGTGATTGGCTTATCTGGGAACACTGGCTGGGTGGCACAGCTTGGGCCTCACCTCCATTTTGACGTACACAAGTATCATGAGCCATTTGGGCCGAAGGATTACGAAACTATAGAGATCCGATGGAAACGCAACTGAATGAACATATATAGTAAAGGACACAAATAATCGCTAAAGATAGTTGTGTCCTTTAGATATAGTGGCGGAGATTAATATCTCAATTATTTTTGTCCGCCACTATAGATTAGAACCCTATCCACTATCAATACACGGATCACTTCTTCTGGATCTTGATCTCTTTGGTGATCCTCGACAGCTCGCCGACGTTCTCAGTCAATGTCGGCAGGACTTTCTGGAAGACCTTCTCCATGGCCTTGATCTCGGTACCCACAGATAGAAGATTCTTGTCGTAATCGGCGATCTTGCTCACTATTGCTCTGTGGAGATTATCAAGGTCAGCCTTGAGATCAGTCACGTACTGCTCAAGGCGAGTGATGCGGCTTTCAGTCTTCTCTCTCCAATCCTTGTCCTTCTCGGCCTTTTTCTCGAACTCCTTCCAGCGCTCTTCGACAACGCCTTCGACAATCGATTCGACGTCCTGCTGACGCTGACCTCCCATCGGCGGACCTTGAGGTTGGATGGGTGGAGGTCCTGGCGGCGGACCTAGCTGGCCTTCCGGCTGGGGGATAGACTGGAACGGCTGATTGCCATCGACAACTCCCTTGACCGACGCCTGGTTGAGCGCGTCGTAAATCTGACGCTGGCTGTAACCTTGCCTTTGAAGGATCTGGATAATCTGATTGCTTGTGAGCCCCTGCTTCTGCATATTCATGACGTACTCTGTCGGAGTCTCGCCCGGGGAAGGAGCCTCCTGGGTAGGAGGCGGGCCTGGCGGACCGTACAGGTCAGGAGAGGCAGGCGCCTCTTCCTTCTTCTTGAGAAAATCGAGCATACCCATGTGGTCATTCTCCAGCATCGCTGGCAGGCGGTCTTCCCAATTCCACCTTTATAAATATTACTAGCGGGAAGTTTTAAATAATGAGATTTGGGATTGGAATGCTTGAGGTATACAAAAGGACACAAACAATCAATCCAAATAGTTGTGTCCTTTATATATAGTGGCGGAGATGAATCACCAATTATTTGTGTCCGCCACTATAGATCCATCAATAAAGAAAAATGGCAGAAGCGCCGACAGAGAAGGGGATAGGCGTAGGCACCTATGAGATCGTCCGAGAAGGAGAAGACGTAGTCATAAAGATAAACTACGAAGGGGCGCCGATCACGCCGAGCCTAGAAGACAACGACGCAGTGATGGCGCGCGCGATAGACATACTCGCCGAGGTCGGACACGCCACAAAGATCATATTCTCTCAAAAGCGTGACTATGAGTACGACTTCACACAGACGATGATGCTGCTTGAGGTCGCGAAACTCTACAAACAGCTAGTCAAGGAAAGACTCACTTACTCAAGCCTAGCCGACCCCCGATGCCCCACATCGACTAACTGCGCAGCGACGCGCTACTCTGAGCTATCAGTTGTGGTGTTCAGGCTGTTGCGAAGCGACCCCCTTGGCGCGTATGTCGAACTAAAGAGAATACTGCGCCGCGAGTCGATAAAGGGAGAAACGCTAACTGGAGCTTACCTGATCTGCCACAACAAATACCTAGAGTACCTCTCACGAACAATACAATTCCTTGAAGGGACAAAACTCATCCAGATAGCAAGACCCTACCTCCCCGGATTCCAGCCAGGAGACCGGACGCTGTACCGCAAGATATTCGCGCCAGTGATCAAGCCGGACTTTATGTACACTAAACTATTGTCCGCTTACCCGGCGGGAGGCATAGAACTTGCATCATACCAATTCGGGTCGAACGAAGTCACGATATTCTCAGTGCCAGAGAGCGTGCAGACCCGATACCATCTGATGCCTCCAGAGTTCCGCCTAAGCGAAGAGAAATACGAACTGCTAGACAAGGCGAGACAGGTGCTTGCCGAGCACAAGCCCACAAAGGCGGAATTCACAGACCCTGAACGTATGAGGCAGGTGTTCTATGACGTGGGGACTGACTTGCTTGAAGAGCTCTCTGAATTCTCAGAGATGCGCCTTAAGCTCAAAGAACTCGAAGAACTTTCTCAAATACTCATCCGTTACACCGTTGGATTCGGACTTATAGAAGTGTTACTCTCAGACGATCGGGTACAAGACATCACAGTCAACAGCCCGATGGGAAGGCAGCCCATCTTCATCGTGCACGGAGAATTCGGAGACTGCGTGACAAACATCATCCCTACGCCGCCAGAGGCAGAATCTTGGGGATCAAAACTGAGATTGATATCCGGCCGCCCTCTCGACGAGGCAAACCCCATATTAGACACCGGACTTGAATTGCCCAACGCATCCGCCCGTATCGCAGTCATAGGCCCGCCGCTAAACCCAAACGGGCTTGCTTTCGCGTTCAGAAGACACAGGGACAAACCCTGGACGCTGCCGCTCTTCATCAAGACGCGCATGGTAACCCCTTTAGCAGCAGGGATCCTGAGCTTCTTAATCGACGGATCACGCACATTGTTAGTCGCAGGGACCCGCTCGGCCGGAAAGACATCCCTTCTGTCCTCACTTCTTGTAGAGATAATGAGGCGATACAGGATAATTACTGTGGAGGACACGCTTGAGCTGCCAGTCAACTCTATGAGGCGGCTTGGCTGGAACATACAGCCCATGAAAGTCGCATCTGCACTGACTCGCGGAACCGCAGAGGTATCTGCCGCTGAAGGGATCAGGACCACGCTTCGCCTTGGAGACTCAGCACTAATCGTTGGAGAAGTCAGGAGCGACGAAGCGCGAGCGCTCTATGAAGCCATGAGAGTCGGAGCGCTAGCTAATGTAGTGGCCGGAACCATCCACGGAGACTCGCCTTATGGCGTCTATGACAGGGTGGTCAATGACCTCAACGTTCCGCGAACGTCGTTTAAGGCCACTGATATCATCATAGTCGCTAACCCCATCAAGTCCCCTGACGGATTGCACAAATGGAGGCGCGTCACGCAGATAACTGAAGTTCGCAAACAATGGGAAGATGATCCTCTGCGCGAAGGCGGATTCGTCGACCTGATGAAATACGACCCTAAAGTGGATGAGCTAGTTCCATCTCCTGACCTAATCAATGGAGACAGCGAGATACTCAAGAACATCGCAGGGGCTGTCAAAGATTGGGTCGGCAACTGGGACGCGGTATGGGACAACATAACGCTTCGCGCCGACATCAAGAAAGCGCTAGTGGACATGTCAATACGAATAGGCGACAAGGACATGCTTGAAGCGGAATTCGTACTCGCCGCGAACGACCAGTTCCACAGGATCAGCGATCAGGTACGGAACGAGATAGGGGCGTTGGACTGCAAACGGATAAACTTCGAATGGAACGAATGGCTAAAGACCGCGACGAAGAGAAGGCAGACGATGCCTAGGACACAACTATAGAGATACAACCATGACCGAACTCACCAAAGAGGACGCGAAAAGGATGCTATCAAAGTACGGTGAGCGTTTCTCAAGGGAGTTTGGCGAGAAGGACGCCTATACACCACCAAAGCTGACAACCACAACTTACCAGGAATTTAAGAAAGAGAGCCTGCCCAAACAGATGGGGTGGTACGAAAAGGGATGCAACCTCTCAGAGAAGATAATCAAACTGAAACTTAGCAAAGAGAGGTACGACTTGCTCACAGAGCAAATCCGCATAAGCCACCTCGCGATAACTCCATACGGGTGCGACGGATTAGCGGTCGTGTTCCCCCTCATATATCTCGCCATAGGGTTCATCATATCCTTCGCTCTGGCAGGATCGATGTTCTTTGGAATGTTCTTTCTAATCACCGGAGTGCTGCTAATGATGCCTCTGCGGCAAGTGCCTGAATACATCGCAAACTCCTGGCGGATGAAGGCCAGCAACCAGATGGTCTTGTGCGTGTTCTACATCGTGACCTACATGAGACACACAAGCAACATAGAAGGCGCCATCAACTTCGCAGCAGAGCACCTGACACAGCCGCTGTCACTTGACCTCAAGAAAGTCATATGGGACGTAGAGACTGGCGAATATGAATCAGTGCGACAATCCCTTGACGCTTACTTGACTACCTGGAGGAAATACAACATAGAATTCATCGAGGCGATCCATCTAATCGAGTCATCTCTCTATGAAGGGGAAGAAGAGCGCAGAATGGAGCTTTTGGACAAATCTCTCGACGTGATCCTGACAGAGACGTATGAGCGCATGCTCCACTACGCCCAGAACCTGAAGAGCCCAATAACCGTCCTTGACATGATGGGGATAGTGCTTCCCATCCTTGGCCTAGTGATCCTGCCGATGGTCGCGTCATTCTTGAGCAGCGCAGAGGGGGGATTCAAATGGTACCATCTCGCCATGATCTATAACGTCGTGTTGCCAGTCGTCGTGTTCTACATGGGCAAGAACATCCTGTCGACACGACCGACCGGATACGGAGACACAGACATCTCCGCCTCCAATCCCGCGCTAAAAAAATATAAGAACGTGCTCTTCCATCTCGGACCATATGAGGTCGCGATCAACCCAATATGGATCGCTGGCGCATTCATACTAATCTGCGCATTCATAGGCATGATGCCTGTGATGATCGCATACTTCTCGGACATCAAGACGCTCCTCGCCGAAGGGCCGCTTCTAGGCAAGTTCGAAGGATACAAGTTCCTAGATTTTCGCGCACCATCCAACTCAGCGGCAGGCGTCGAGCCGACGTACGTAGTCGGGCCTTACGGATTAGGCGCGTCGCTTCTCTCCCTATTCTTTCCGATGGCATTTGGAGTGGGACTTGGCATCTATTACACGCTTCGCAGCAAGAACCTGATCGAGATAAGACAGAGGACAAAGGAACTCGAGGACGAGTTCGCATCAGCGCTATTCCAACTAGGCTCAAGACTTGGCGACGGAATGCCTGCAGAGATGGCGTTTGGCAGAGTTGCAGAAGCCATGGAAGGAACCAATAGCGCCAAGTTCTTCGAGCTTGTCAGCACAAATATACGCCGCCTAGGGATGGGCGTGCGAGACGCGATCTACAACCCAAAGAACGGAGCCATACTCTTCTTCCCAAGCCAGGTCATCGACTCAAGCATGAAAGTCCTCCTTGAGAGCATCAGGAAAGGGCCGACCGTGGCATCTCAGGCGCTCATGAACGTCTCCAGATACATCAAGGAGATCCACCGGGTCGATGAAAGGCTCAAGGACCTGATGGCGGACATCGTAGCATCCATGCAATCCAACATCAACTTCATGGCGCCGGTCATCTCGGCCATAGTCGTCGGCATAACCAGCATGATAACCACAATCCTTGGAAACCTGAAAACGCAAGCCGGGAACATAGCCGGACAGGAAGGCGGAGCAGCAAAAATGTCCGGGATACTCGAGATGTTCGGCGACGCGATACCCACATACCACTTCCAGATCGTCGTGGGATTATACGTCGTACAAGTGATATGGATACTGACTATCTTGTCAAACGGGATACAGAACGGAGCCGATTCCCTAAATGAGCGGTATCTCCTTGGCAAGAACCTGATAAGAAGCACCATGATCTACGTAGGACTGGCCGCTGTAGTGATCCTATTCTTTAACATACTGGCGCAGAATGTGATATCCAAGACGATAGGGTAATCGAGAATTATAGTAAAGGACACAAATAATTGCTAAATATAGTTGTGTCCTTTAGATATAGTGGCGGAGATTAATATCTCAATTATTTTTGTCCGCCACTATACATTGATTACTGTCCATCCTTAACTATATATAGTCAGCTCCTTACAATCAGGCTTGCGAACCGTGGAGGTGCACCATGACTACTAGAATGAACGCAAAGACGATCGCGCTACTTATTTGCGCAACATTACTACTACCTAACCTCTCAACTGCTTTCGAGCAGTCATTCGACCTAAACTCTGACGGGCGCCTTAACGACCTAGATATAATCCTATTGAAGCGAGCGATAGAGACAGGACAGTGCGACTCCACCAAAAGCTGCGACCTCGACGCATCAGGCAAGATCGACATGGGAGACTACAACAAGGTGTGGGACTCACTATACGGAGGGTTCTCGCAAGCTTCGAGAGCGACAGGGACTGTGAACCTTGGGACCTCCACTCAAACCGCAATCGCGGCGACTCAGCTCGGTACAGTGAATATAATCCTTGGCGAGAGGTTCAATCTAGGCAAAGACATGACTGCCGTAATGGAAGCAACAGATGGATTCAAGATATACCTCTCGGGGACTGAGCAGATGAACTGCCTGCGAGAAGGGCAATGCCCTCCATCCGCCGCGCACGTCGAGATGCGGCAACGCAACGGCGTACCCCAAGTGTGGACAATACAAGAGAAAGGCGAGGAATATTTTGGCAACTATAAACTGATGGTCTATTCCATCGACTCCTTATCACAATCTGCGGCATTTGTGGTGACTCGGCAAGGAGCCACATCAATTAGGCACGAGCTTGAACCGGTGCAGATCAGACCTGGATCACCATTTAAACTAAGCCCCCAGCAATACGGATACATCGAAGGAAAATTCAAGATGCGCCTCGAAGAACTTGTGCCATCCAGATGCGCAGGACAGCAAGGGACAAGCCCGACAGCAACAACAAGCGACTGCAAACCTACAATAGCCAAACTGATGATGTCCGCCTCAGATGGAAGCGGGGAATTCAACCATGAGATCCCATTCGGCGCAGAAGCCACACTCACAGACAGATACTCCTTGAAATTCATAGAGTCACCAGCGATAGACGTCGCGGTATTCATACTTGAAGAGAAGACCGCCACACCAGAGACCATGCAGAGCGTACAAGTCACAATCGGCGAAACGTTCAAACTCAAGACCGGATGGAAGGCCTTCAAGCTTGGCACAGACGGATTCGAATTCACAGTAGCCGCGATAGACATCCCAAACTGCGCGCAACCTGGAACGGGACCCAACACCCCCACCGGAGCAGTACTCATCCAACCCGCTCGGATAAACCCCTCAGTAGACGCTTCCAATGTGATAACCACTCCTGCACTTTCCGTGGCCCCATCAATACAGGCACCAATCCCGACGCAAGGGATTGCACCAAGACCACCTTTCCAATGCAAGGCCGGGGTCGTAGCTGTAAAGACTGGCGGAACCACACAACGGATGGAACCTGGACAGACCATCGGGCTGACCGACAGATACACATTATCCACTATCGAGATCCGCGGACTCACAGACGGACAGAGAGTCGCGGTAATGATAGTAAAAGACAAGACAAGCGAAGTAGCAGAGATACCTCTTGGACGCGAGTTCGAACTGGCTGTCGGACAGAAATTCGAATCTAACACGGAGCCCTATCTTTCGCTCACCTTGACTGGGATAAACCAGGTCCAATGCATAAGAGCGCCATGCCCTGCTCACGCGGAGCTGCGCCTCGAGACAAAGAACCGCGGAGACTTCGAGATGTCACTCGCTGAAGGGATCAAGGAGCCACGCGCGGGATTGATCATAGCAGCGACTAGCGTGGACGTGACAAAGAAGAGCGCAAGGCTCATCGTCTCACGGGAATACCAATCATCCGATCAAATCCCTATGCCGGGAAGCGACCGCGACGCGCACGGATGCATAGGATCGGCAGGATACACCTGGTGCGACGCGAAGCAGAAATGCCTGCGCACATGGGAAGAGAACTGCGTAGGAGCGCCAGCCTCACCGGAGAAGTGCAACGGATGCCAATCCGACGACAAATGCATCTCCACTGGAGTGCGGATAAAAGATTCAAAGAAAGACATCCCTGTATACTGCGACGTCGACGGGACATTCTCTGTCCAGAAAATCAACGGAGAAGGATGCCAAAACAACTACGAATGCTCAAGCAACACCTGCGCAGACAGCAAATGCACATCACTTGACGAGCGCCTCGGCGGGATAGAAAAAGAAGTGAAGGAGCAACGCGGAATTCTTGACAAACTGGTCGGCTTCTTCAAGAAGCTATTCGGATTCGGAGAGTGAGAACTGGATTAGGCCGTACCTTCTGCACACAAAATTATCCAGTAGCCTTTAACACCAAAGACTCCCACCGCAGGTTTTAAATCCTTGTCCGGTACCTCTATGCCATGAAAATCAGCGAACTCAAGGCACAGACAGGCGACAATGAAGTCGAAGGCGTCATAATAGACGTGCAGCCAGCGCGAATATTCAACAAATTCGGCAAAGAAGGCCGCGTGGCGAACGCGAAGCTTCAAGACGACAGCGGGACTATCACGTTATCTTTGTGGAACGAGCAAGTCGACCAGGTCAAGATTGGAGACCGCGTCAAGATCAGCAAAGGATGGGTCGGCGACTGGCAGGGGAACCTGCAATTATCTACTGGAAAGTTCGGCACGCTTGAAGTCATCTACCCAAAAGGAGGGGAAGGAGAGAACAAGGAATTGCCTACCAAACCAACGTCTGCTCCTGTGAATGTGAAAGCACAGCCAGCGCATGAAGCCGGCAAAATCAAAGATCCAGTGTCAGCTCCAAAGGCTCTCGGGCCAGACGATGAGGCCGACGAGGAAGAATTCACGGAAGAGTTCATAGAGGATGAGTAGGATTACGCAGTTACTTAGTGTCCGATTTCCCTGTCCGATTTGTATAGACGATAAACTCTGGGCGGATAGACCTATCCCGTCCGTGATTTAACCGATATTACCCTATGATACCCGATCCATAGGCTGCGAAAGCCCGATCCACGCCCGATCAGGGCTGAAAAATCAGCCGTAAATGGGGCTCTAAATCCCTCCCTGACAACTACGCAACATTTTTAAACGACCGTCCGTCCTCTCGTATATAATAGGGCTAGTAGCTCAGCCTGTGAAGAGCAACCAAATCTTCGGCTAAGGAGAGCACACGGCGCGCAAAACGCCGGCTCAAACGGCTGAAGACCGTGGTGTCCCCGGTTCAAATCCGGGCTGGCCCATATTTTTGACTACTGTGAACTACAAACTTTTAGGGATTTGAACCTCCGGTTCATGCTAAAGGCTGAGGCCTTTAGCAGCTCTCGCACTTCGTGCTTCGAGCAATCCGGGCTGGCCAATTTTTTCCTTAATTGGCAGCCTCTCTTCCAGCCTCCACATTTAAATATCAGAACTCCGGAGTGGGCTCTCATGAAACCCTCATTTTACCAAAGACACAAGACTGCCGTCATCGTTGTAGCTGTAATCGCTGTGCTTTTCATCGCAGCGCAATTCATCAACAATTCATCATTCTCAGCAGGGTCTGACACGTACGATCAATCATTCAATTCTAAGGCGACGCGAGGCGCCAGGATGATGGCCCCTTCAATGGCCCCTTCTCCGATGGAAACATCATTTGATGAAGAATCCTCTGGAGGGGCAGAAATCTCATTACCTCCGGAGAATCGCAAGCTGCAAAAAACTGCCCGTGTGGATTATGAGACCAGTGATTATGGCGCTGGAAAGCAAGCATTGGAAAACCTGGCGTCTGCCTATAACGGGTACTACACCAGCAAGGACGAGAGCAAGGAGACTGTCGGGGATCGAGATTACAAAACTTTCTCCATCCAGATAAAAGTCCCTGTTGCGTCTTTTGAGAACGCAGTGAACGACCTCAAGCGCATCGATGGACTTAAATCACTGAGCGTCGAGGCAAGCGACAGGACTGATGAATACGCTGACGCGAAAGCGTACTATGACAATTACGTCGCTGAACGCGACCGCCTAAAGACGTACTTTAACAGAAGCAATGACGTCGGCGACCTCGCAAAGCTTGAGAACGCGCTAGTCGAGCTACAGATCAAGATCGACCGTCTGGGCGCGCAACTCAAGAACATCGACCGCGTGACTGAATACTCGACCATCTACGCGCAGCTGAGCGAAAAGAAGGAGATAAAGGAATCATTCTACGAGATGACCAAGGGATCGGTCCTGTGGGCAAACGTGCTCACGAGCATCGACAGCGTCATCGTGATCCTGTCGCTATTGAGCGGTTGGATTGTGGTGGCACTACTTGTGTGGCTCGGGTACAAAGGCGTGAAACGATTGACCAGCTGAACAAGGCTGCTGTTTAGGAAATGTAGCTGTCCAGTCTTCCTTTTATATATTTGGTCTGGTAGACCAAATAAACGGCCGGATATTTGGTCTGGTAAACCAAATACTTATAAATGCGTCAACATTATACCTGCCCATGGATCGGGAACTCCTAAAAGATGTCCTTTTGGACCAGACAAAAAGACTTGAAGAAGGAATCATCCCAAGGACTATCCTCTCTAAAATAGAAGACGCCTCAAAAACACCATTTATCATAATCATCTCAGGAGTAAGGCGCTCTGGCAAGTCCACCCTCTTGCATGAGATCCGCGATGACTGCTGCCACTACGTGAACTTTGATGATGATCGGCTGATCAGCTTCACCGTTGAAGACTTTCAGATGATGCATGAACTCCTGACTGAGCTATTTGGAAAAAAGGACACATTCATCTTCGATGAGATCCAAAACATATCTGGCTGGGAAAGATATGTGCGAAGACTCCATGACCAAAAAAAGAAAGTCTACATCTCCGGCTCAAACGCCAGCATGCTAAGCAAAGAACTCGGAACACATCTCACCGGCAGGAACATCTCGATAAAGGTATTCCCGTTCTCATTCGCTGAATATCTCGCATTCAAAGGGGTCCCTAAAAAAACAAGCGCTCTGACCTCAACCGAGAGAAGCATCCTCAAAAAAGAATTCAATGGGTATATCCTCGAAGGAGGATTCCCTGAATACCTGAAAACAAGAAATGAAGAATACCTTAAATCGCTCTATGAAAACATCATCTACAGAGATATCATCACAAGATACAAGTTAAGCTCTGAGAAACCGATAAAGGAGACTATCTACTACATCGCAAGCAACATCGGAAAAGAGCTAAGCTACAACACCCTCCGGAAACTCACAGGACTCACTAGCGCGACCACGATCAAAGAATATCTTGAATACTTAGAAAACAGCTACCTGGCGTTCCTTGTCCCGAACTATGACCCCTCATTAAAGAAACAGGCATACTCCTCAAAAAAAGTCTATTTCATAGACACCTGCCTCGCAAGGATCCTCGGATTCCGGCCAACTGACGATTCTGGAAGAATGATGGAAAACGCGGTATTCTTAAGCCTAAAAAGAAAAAACGATGAGATCTATTTCCACAAAAAACAAGGAGAATGCGATTTTCTGGTAAGAAAGAATGGAAAAATAGCCCAGGCGATTCAAGTGACATCCTCGCTAAGACAATCGAACAGGGAGCGCGAAATAAAAGGGCTTCTCGACTCAATGGCTGAACACAAACTCAAAGAAGGACTGATCATAACAGAAGACCAAACAGACAGGTTAGAGATGGATGGCAAGATAATCTCCGTAATGCCGATATGGAAATGGCTGATAGAGAATGAGTGAAAACGGCGATTGAAGTCCAAATGCGTTATCGAAGATAGATCGACCTGACCGTGCGATCTAGCCCTGCTTTTCAACTATCTTATCCAAAGATTTGGGCACGTACTCCATCAACACTTCAATGGCGGACTCATATTCCTTCTGACCTAATCCGAACGCGTTAGGCACATCCGACTTGGGATCGCCGGTCACATATTCCCCTATAGTCATTATTGTCGGCTTATTTGCCGCGCGTGTATAAATGGACTGAACCTGAGAGTTGTTAGATTGCGCCATAGACAATGCAACAATGCTGTCTGATCTGACTATCGTCTGATCTCTTCCTTCTTTAACCCGGCCTTCAATGCCAAACCTCTTCAAGGCGACAACTCGATGCGCTTTTTCCTCATCACTAAACCTCGCAACTGCCTGGTTGAAGTAATTGTCAATCATCGTATCATTACCTTGTTTGAGCGCGTCTTGAATCGAGGCCTCATCTGAAGGGGAGTACACACCTCTTCTTTTCGCTAGTTCAATAGTCTGCAGTTTGAATGACTTTGGGAGTTCTCCTTTTTCAATAGTGTCCACTAGCGTCCCACTCGATCTAGAAGCATAGTCATCAGTTCTCAAGTGACGCAGATAGTTTTGAGCGATCAGTTCAGCCACTGGAGAACGACCTTGATTGCCGGTGCAGACCATCTCAATGAATCTGACGTTCATGTTACCTGAATAGTCGTCTGTACTATTTAAATGTTCCTACTATACAGTAGATAATACTTGGGAAAGGCCTTTGCCAGAACTATCCTATCCACAAATACTATTGATATGGGTGTCCTTTTATAAGGCCGGGATTTAATCTGAGCGGGATGTCACACATAAAAACCCTCAAAGAGCTAGGGAAAAATGACACTCATATAGCCGGCGGCAAGGGGGCATCCCTTGGCGAGATGACTTCCGCAGGCATACCTGTGCCGCCTGGTTATGTGGTGCTGTCTTGCGCGTTCGACAGGTTCGTCGAAGAGACCGGATGGATCGAGATCGACGCTATCTTGGATAAGGTCGTCTTTGAAGAGATGCACACGATAGAGAACGCATCTGAAGAGATACAGGCGCTGATAATGGGGGCTGAGATGCCTTCTGACCTCACTTCTGAGATAACCTCTCACTTCCAGGCGCTCGGCGCGAAGTTCGTGGCAGTCCGGTCGTCTGCAACATCTGAAGACAGTTCCACAGCAGCATGGGCGGGACAACTCGACAGCTTCCTGAACACGACTGGCGAGACACTGCTTGAGAACGTCAAGAAATGCTGGGCATCGCTGTTCACACCTCGCGCGATATTCTACCGCAAAGAGAAGAATCTCCACAACCAGAAGATATCAGTCGCTGTAGTGGTGCAGAAGATGGTCGAGAGCTTCGCCTCCGGAATCGCCTTCTCAGTACATCCAGTCACGCAATCAGAGAACCAGGCGATCATCGAAGCAGGGTTTGGATTGGGGGAGGCGATAGTCTCAGGGCAGATCACTCCAGACAGTTATGTTGTGGAGAAAGAGCCACGGCGCATCATAGACAAGAATGTCCATGTCCAATCCCGGGGGCTTTACCGCAAGGCTGAAGGCGGGAACGAGTGGCGGACGCTGCCTGAAACGGAAGGCGGAAGGCAGGTATTGAGCGACAGCGAGATAATGGAACTCACCGAGCTCGTCATCCGCATCGAAAGACACTACGGATTCCCCTGCGACATAGAATGGGCACGCGAGAAGGCGCGATTCTATATCGTGCAGAGCCGGCCGATAACGACGCTATCAAACAAGCCGGCGAATAATACGGAAACCCGGCTCACAATAAAAGATTTCATCTTAGAATTCGAGGCAGAAGGGCTGAAACCGTTGTTCCAAGAGTTGATGTTCAAAAATTATTATCCTCCCTATTCTCTTATGACATTCAAAGATAATGTCCTCAGATCCCTGATCCACAAAAAAACCTGGGTGGAAATGGGACAAAAAGGCCTAGAACTCATGTCTGATGAAAAAAACCGAACTTTTGAAAATGCGATTTCAGACATAAAGAGGGTCAAATCTGATTTCAAGATTGGGGGCGAATTGACTGAACATACACTAAGAAACTTGCTTTCTGGCCTGAAATCCGCCGCCAGAAGCTACGGATACTTCAACATGGCTTACCTCGAGGAGTCCCATAAACATCTTGGTGTAAACCCCACCCTGGATCAAAGTCTGAGAAAGGTAGAACAATTAAAAGACAAGATCAAAGAAGATTTCAATCAAATATTCTTCACCGAAGGCAGCCATTGGAATAAACTCATCTCGGCTTTGTCCCGACAATTCTCTGTCGAAAAAAACCAACTAGAATTTTATCTGGAAAAAGAAGTCTTTGCTCTATTCTCGGGAAATAAGCTCTCTGAGCAAGAGATCAATGAAAGAAAAAGGGCGTATGTCCTCAAAAGCGATAATCAGAAGGAATTCTTGCAAGGGTCAGAAGCAGAGCGGTTCCTCTCAGAATTCGACAAAGAACCAATCGATAGAGACGGCTCGATCATCTCAGGGACAGTCTCCAATACTGCTTGCGGAATAGTCAAAGGCAGAGTCAAACTAATAAGCATCAACTATGAAAAATTCGATGAGACTCAAATCAAAATCAACGAGATGCGAAAAGGCGATATCCTAGTCTCAAGGACCACCGACCCAAGCTTAATCCAAGCCTGCAAAAAAGCATCAGCAATCATAACTGACGTCGGAGGAATGTTATCCCATGCAGCGATCACCGCAAGAGAGCTGAATATCCCCGGAATCATCGGAACCCAGATCGCCACAAAGGTCCTCAAAGATGGGGATATGGTTGAAGTGGACGCGGAGAAAGGCGTTGTGCGGATAATCGGACAAGAAAAAACCCAAACCGGACCCCCCCAAAATGAATATTTCAAGCTCGGCAGATGGGTAGCACCAGTCCTGGAATACGAGGCATGGCTTGATTGGAATGATACCCCGGAATCCCGAGAGCTCGGAGTGAAGCCCGATGAGACACCTGTCATATACCTCGATGGGAACCATTTGGAGCCGAATCAAGGCGCTTTCACCGACCTTATCAAACAGAACGCCAAGGAATTCGCTGAGAGCCGATTCGATACAGCAACAAAGATACTTTCTCTCGTCGAGAAGCTCTCCGATGACTGTCTCCAAGAATCCCGCTCGATTGGGAGAGAGGCACCAATAAGACAGCTGGAAAAATCATTCCGGCTGATGAAACGGCTGCGCTTCCCCTGGATGGCGTGCTTCGCTATCAGCGATGCAGCTGACTCCTTCCTGAAGAACTATTCATCCAGAATGGGGATCCCTGCCGAAAAATTGAACGCTGGGATACCTCAACTGCCAAATCCACTCACTACAGACCAAAGAGAACTGGCAAGACTCAGACAAGAGATCTCAAAGCGCAGACTCGTTTTTGATCATGCATCGATCAAACAAGCGGACAGGGGACTAGCAAGAGAGATCGAGGACTACCAGAAAAAAACTGAGCACATCAGCACGCATCACTTCTGGGGAGACCCTCGCACGATGGAGCGGCTTATGGAGGCTATAAAAAATGCCCAATCCCCCGAACCCAAACAAACATCTCCTCCAGCAGCGCTCTCCCAGCTTTTCGGGATCATCGCCAAGACCACTAAAGCCCGATTAGATTGTGCGCAAAGCAGCGCCCAGCTGGCATACTCCTTCCGTATGGCACTCACCCGTCTAGCTGAGAAGAGCGGCATACGATACGAAGATATCGTCTTCCTCACGACTGAAGAGATATTGAATCTAGACCGGACTAACACACTCCCCCCCGTCAACGAGATATCTGAAAGGGAGAAATCATTTGGAATAACCCGGACCAAAGGTCAGATCACGATCTTCATCGGAAAAGAACTGGAACAGCTATGCTCAGAATACGGGTTGAACCAGTCTACCCGCACACAAGAGGTCAAAGGAGAGATCGGATGCAGAGGCAAGGCCATAGGCATAGCAGCCATAGTCCTCGCGCCCAAGGATCACCCTAAAGTTCTGCAGGGCATGATCCTAATCGCTCCGGAGACCACACCTGATTTCATGCCAGCGATGAGCCGCGCAGCAGCCTTTGTCACGGACCGCGGCGGAGTGACATCCCACGCCGCGATAATCGCAAGAGAGATGGGGAAACCCTGCATAATCGGAACAGGAATCTCGACACAAGCATTCAAAGACGGCGACATGGTGGAAGTGGACGCGGAGAAAGGCGTTGTGCGGCTCATCAGCCACGGACCCGATGAGTCCATACCAGACTTCTTCCGATCGCTGCGGAGGTTCGCGACGCGCCCGATGACCCTTCAGCGGGATGAATGCGTAGCGATGGTGATCTGGCACCACAAGGCCAGAACAGTGATAATACCCGTCGACGCGCAGAATAGGGCTGCGTATATCGAGACCAACGACGCTGAACGGGCCTACACAGATATGCTCGACACGTTCAGGAAAGCCGACAAGTGGAAGAAGCACATAACCTCCTATGGATCTGCCTGTTCTAAGATGCTCAAGACCAGCCGAGACGCAAGCAAGATCGGCGGAAGATCAGACAAGGAACTCTTGAAGGCATACAGGAGATGGCTTGAGGTATTCAACGACTTCAGCCCGTATCTCTTCGCGCCATTCGCCATCGAAGCAAAAGCAGACCCTCTCTGCAGAAAGCTGTTGGCGGAGGAGCTCGGCAAGGACGCTGAATCTGCATTCGCGACGATCTCGACCCCATCAGAGCTGAATGAGTTCCAGAAGATGCGACTTGAGATGATAGACGCTGTGGTCTCTGGCAAGAACAACGCATCGAAGCACAAAGAGCTGGCTGACAAGTACGGATGGTACAACGAATACTCCTGGGTCGAGCCGCTCTTCGGGCCTGAACACTTCGCGGCAGAGATGGCAAAGATCACCAAAGAAGAAGGCATCAAAGAACGCGACCGGATGAAAGCCGATGCCGAGAACAACCGCAAGGCATTCGCAGTGCTGATGAAGAAGCCGAAGCGCGAAGAGACAAAGACGCTGGCTGAATCCATCCACACCTACACGTTCCTTCGCACAGACCGGATAGAGAAGATGAAGAGAGGACAGGCGGCTATCCGACCACTATACGACGCGATAGGACGATCGCTTGGCAAGAAGACCGGCCAGGAATGGACACGGCAGATGGTAGTCAGCTGCCTCAACCAAGAACTGATAGACTTCCTCGAGCACGGGACAGTCCCTGACATATGCGCTATCCAGAAAAGGACGACACAGCAGTATATCTACTATGTCCCTGACGGAAAACCCCTCCTGATCGAAGATGAAACGCTTGTCAGACAGGCATGCGACATCATCCCCCAAGGCGAAGCAGGGGACGGCCAGATCAAAGGCACGATTGCATACGGGGGGAAGGCCACCGGACGGGTCGTGATAGTGAACAACAAGAAAGACCTCTCCAAAGTCAAGCCCGGCGACGTGCTAGTCGCCAAGATAACGATGCCTGACTACACACCGGCGATGCACATAGCATGCGCATTCGTCACAGAAGAAGGCGGAGTCACATCCCACGCCGCGATAATAGCGCGCGAACTCAAGAAACCTTGCATCGTAGGGACTGGAAACTGCACACGGCTGCTAAAAGATGGGGATGTGGTGGAAGTGGACGCTGATGCAGGAGTGGTAAGAATAATCGGCAACAATCCTCCACAGACAGAATTCATCTCTTTCCGCAAAAGGAAGATACCCCTCTTCACCCCATTGATCTACTACCTCACACCTTATTCAGAAGAACGGGTCGGATTCGACCTTGGAAAAGGATTGATGGTCATAGAAGACGAGATGCAACAGATGCTATTCTCGAAGAAGGAATTCGAGCAAGCAGGAGAATACCTGCTCAAGCAGACGATAAAAGACCCCCTCCATCTCAAAAGGAGGATGGCTGAAGGATTGAAGATCGCAGATGACTGGATCAGCTTCTGTAAGACCCGACTCGTGCCTGAGAAGCTCAAAGAGTGCACAGACCAGGAACTCTGCAACCTCTTGTCCGCGTATCTTCGGCAATATGAAGACTATTCCTGCGTCAACGTACCCCCTTGGATGTACATGGGAGACAAGCTGTTCAACCATATCAAATCTGAGATGAATCTGCCTGAAGATAAGCTGCTGATACTTACCACCCCGAACGCCTCGACATATTCGAGGGAATTCGAAGCGATGCTCCTTGACATAACGCTGGCATGCAAAAAGAAAATAGCGGCCGGCGGCTCATTCGAATCCACACTCACAGACAAGAAGATATCACGAGCGATAGACCAACTGAGCGAAAAATACTTCTGGATACCATTCGACTACCTCGGACCAGAGACCTGGGACCGCGGCCGCATCATAGATGAATTGAAGAAAAACATCATCCTCACCATCGACGAGATCGAAACGAAGATCAAGATCATAAAAGAGTATCCAGTGTCGCTGCTTAGATCACAGAAGGCCCTGATCAAAGAACATCATCTGACCAAGGGCCAGACCGACCTGCTCGAAGCGATAAAAGACGTCGCGACGCTGCAAGACGACAAGAAATCAGCCACCACACAAGCGCACTACTACCTCGGCAACCTGATGAGCGAAATATCAAGAAGATCAGGCACACAAAAAAACCTTGTGTACCTGTTACTGGCAAGCGAGATCAAAGAGATGCTCCTTGGCAAGAAAGACTTCTCTGAGGAGCTCGAACGACGCAAGAGATTCTGCGTCGGGGAGGTGACTTCAAGATCAGTCAATGTCTACTCCGGCCAAAAAGCCCATGACCTCCTGAGATTCCACGGACTGAAACGGCCATCTGAACCCGACTCCGGAGAAGGAAAAAACCTCCAAGGCCAGACCGGAGCGCCAGGGAAATACACCGGAACTGCGAAGGTGCTGCTGTCTCCCAAAGAATCAACGAAACTCAATCAAGGAGACGTGCTTGTCGCATCGATGACCACTCCGGACTACGTGCCCCTGATGAAGAAAGCCGGAGCGATAGTCACCGACGAAGGAGGCATCACCTGCCACGCAGCGATAGTGAGCCGGGAACTTGGCATACCATGCGTGATCGGGACGAAGAACGCGACGCAGGTCATCAAGGACGGGGATATAGTGGAAGTGGACGCCGACAAAGGGACTGTGAGAATGATCCAGTCAGGACAGCCGACTGCTCACCGCCCCTTCTCTGCCAAGGATCCTGGTATCAAACTATCCGACCAATTCATCAAACTCGTCGGCGAGCAAGAACTCTTCCCACCGATGCACAACAGCGCGATCTTCATCCAGGCCAGCAGATGGAATGCTGAGCAGAGCTTTGGCAAGTATTACTCCGATAAGACACCTTATCCTATCTTGATAACACAGAAATCCGGCCAAGGAATAATGTACCTCCCCTTCTCTAAAACGAAGAAGTTGGTTTGCGAGGTATTCGAAGAATATTGGAACGACCCTGTGAGTTGGAAGAAACGGATGGACCAGTATAGAGCCAAATCAGAGACTGCAAAGGAGATCTACGACCTACTGACCCCATCTTTCATCTCAAAGACAAAGTTCGAGGATCTGATCCCCTCTATTGAATCAATCCGGACCGCTGTCTGGGAATTGAACACCCTGGCATTCTTCACGGTATACCTCGACAAGGAACTATGCATCACTCTGTTAAAAAAATCCAGGAGCAAGCTAACACCTGAGCGGCTAGACACCATCTGGGAGACCACGACGACACCTGCCGGCGACTCCTTCGACAAAAGGCGGCTCTTGAACATCCTGGACTTGCTAGACAAGAAAAAAACCTGGGCAGAGATCGCAGAAACCTGCCAATACTACGAAGCGTATTACTACAAGGTCCTGCCTCTTAGCGATGCTGAGCGGATACTAAAAGAAAGATACGGGAAATATTCTTCGCCATCAGAACGAGCAGCAGCACGATCTGACATCAAAAAAGAGAAGGATGGTCTCAAAGCCAGACGCGACGCGTTCCTCGCAACGTTGACCCCGGAGGAAAAGAAGCTGGTGGCCTACCTGCAGGCAGTCATAGAGCTGCGCGACGACCGCAAAGACTTCATCAGCATGCTACTGACATCCGCCTATCGGGTCGCCGAGAAACTATTCACTGATGCAGGAGTGCCACACGACCTGATATTCTTCTGCCTCCTCGATGAGATGACCCTGGGAAAAGAATATCTCCTGCAGAACAGGAAGGCTCTCGAAGACCGGCTGGCAGGATGCACAGTCCTAGTCGATTATGACGGAAAGCTATACATCGAACAGGGATCGTCCGATGAGACCAATAAGAGGATGGAATCATTCTTCTTAGACAAGGAGAAGAAGCACGCAGGCGATGAGATACGCGGCCAGGCCGGCTCGTCTGGAAAATCCACCGGATGCGCGAGGGTCATCCAGAACATCGAGACTGAAGGAAAGACATTCCGGCGCGGAGAAATACTAGTGACCGGCATGACCCGACCAGAGTTCGTGCCTTTAATGAAACTCGCAGCAGGGATCGTCACCGACGAAGGCGGAATCACCTGCCACGCAGCCATAGTCAGCAGGGAGCTTGGAATACCCTGCGTCATCGGGACGCGGATAGCATCACGGATCATCAAAGATGGGGATATGGTGGAAGTGGATGCGGAGAAAGGAATCGTGCGGATCATTGCGCGAACAGCCTCTGACTCAAACATTGAACTCGCCTTGAAATACCTTGACCTGATAGGCAGCTCACGTCTATCACCCCCTCTCAATAATTGCTCAGCATTCCTATTAGGATCAGAGTTCAATACAAAGAGGTACTTTCAAGAGTGGTACAAAGACCAGGTGAAGTTCCACGCACTGATCCTGATGAAAGATCACCTGTGGCAAATGTGGGTTCCGGAGGATGTGCATAAGGACTCTGCTGTATATGGATTCAAGGAATACCTCACTGACCCATCAGCATTCAGACGAAGACCTGATCTTCTCGCACGGAACATAAAAAGGATAAACCAAATCTATACCTCATATACCTACAAGAAAATCTCTGAATCAGACTATACCGAGCTGTTCAACCTCACTGAAGAAATAAGAGACTTGATCTGGAAAGCCAATGCAGCAGTCTTCTGCTCGATCATCTTTGACAGAGATCTGTGCAAGTCCATGATTGAAAAGAGCGAGATCCACATATCTCCAGAAGGATTAGACCTGATTTGGGAGAAGGCAATCATCCCATCATTCGAATCATTCGACACACAACAAGCGCTGGATGTCCTTGAAGAGCTTCACAAGAAACCTGACCTGGCAGCCCTGTCAGAGAAATGCCAATACATCCTCGCCGACTACCACTCGTCAAAGACCCTGAAAGAGGTCGAGGCAGAGATAAAGACAAGATACGCAGAATTCATCGCAGATCCCAAGAAGATCCCCGGATGGTTGAGTGAGACCTCTAGGGTATCCCTGCAAAAGCGCGAAGCATTCAAACAATGGCTGAAAACACTCACAGAAGACGAACGCATCATCGTAAGCTTTGTACAGGAAGTCATGGAGATACGCGACAGTAGAAAGAACTTCATCGCAAAGGGATTCACCATAATATACCGCATCGCTGAACGGATGTTCTCTGAAGCTGGACTATCGCGTGACCTAATCCCATATTATACAGTCCGGGAACTCATTAAGGGACCTACGTATCTTGAAGCGAACAAGGAGAACGTGAAGCAACGGGTGAAAGGATTCCAGTACCTCATCTCATACGATGGGCAAGTCGAGATGAAGAACTGCCAGATAGAAGATTCAGTAGGCCTCATGAACAAGACATTCCTCGGAAGCGGAGCGGGCGAGAAGAAAAACGAGATCAGAGGGCAGACCGGATCGAGAGGCACAGCAAAAGGCCATGCTCGGGTCGTGCTTGATATCTACTCAGATCACGGATTCAAGAAAGGAGAGATACTCGTCACAGGCATGACCCGACCAGAGTTCGTGCCTTTAATGAAACTCGCAGCAGGGATCGTCACCGACGAAGGCGGAATCACCTGCCACGCAGCCATAGTCAGCAGGGAGCTTGGAATACCCTGCGTCATCGGGACGCGGATAGCATCACGGATCATCAAAGACGGCGACATGGTGGAAGTGGACGCGGATGATGGGGTGGTCAGAATAATTAACTCCTCACAAAGCCTGATCAATAAGATCCCCACCATCTATGAGACTATCGTCGCGACCAAGGACTGGCTGATCCTCAATGGCGCCGAAGTTCCGTACATCGCTGGATATGTACTTAAGCAGTTCACTTCCGGGATCCACCGCACATATCCCGAATACCCATTCATCACACTGGCCTGCCTACATGGAACAAAGGAAGGTTCAGACGGGCAGTTCGTATTGAACAACAAGGAGTACCGCGATTCAGCAGTTTATCTGTTCGACCATCTCGAAGCGCTCGACAGATTATACGATGACTTCGTGAAAGCAGAAGAGAAATTAACCGAACTAATCCAACAGCTTCAGAATAAAGACGATGAATACCTACACACCCACTACGACCAATTCCTGAAACTCTACGACTCCGAATACATTGCCGCAGGCCCGATAGACGGATTCTTGGTCTACAGCGACGAGTTCCTTGAGCGGATGAAGAAAAAGTATCCTGGAAAAGACAAACAAATTGCGTGCCTGGTGGAGCCTTATGGGAACACATTCCTCACAGACCACACAATCGGGCTTCATGAGATTGCGATCACACTCAAAAAGTCTGGAAAGAAACCAGCATCATCCCAAGAGCTCCTAGGGGACAATGCTCTTCGAGCGAAGATAGAGAGCCATAAGAAGAAATTCTTCTGGATACAGAATAACTACAAGGATGTACAACCCCTCCAGATCGAATTTTTCGCAGATCAGGCGTTTGAATTAAGCAAACAAGAATTATCCTGTCTTGAGAAGAATCTATCAGACCTGAAAAGAAGGTCGGTCTCCCACCAGAAAGAATGCCAATCGATCGAAGAAAAAGGCATCTTCGAAAAAGACGACTGCACTAAGCTCTCCTGGCTCGGAAAGATGGCCTGGTGGATAGACCGACGCAAGAAATACAACCTTATAGGCAATTATCTCATAGGGCGACATCTTGGATACCTGTGCAAAATCAACGATCTGCCCTACGAGGACGCCGCCTTCCTGCTCCCGGAAGAGTTTGATTTGGTCATTTCAGGTGAGAAAGGACTTAAGGATTACCCGATAAGCGAACGGAAGATCGAATCGCTGTTTATCACTGATAAATATGGACAAGAGCTCTTCCTACACGGCAAACAATGCCAAGAAATCTGGAATCAGATCAATCCCCCTGTCGACACTTCTGGCATCAAAGAGATACATGGGGTGGTAGCGAACAAGGGAAATATCATCGGGGTAGCAAGGGTAATCAAGGATCCGAAATCAACCCATCTGTTTGACAAAGGCGACGTCCTCGTGACGGGAATGACCCGCCCTGACTTCCTGTCTCTGATGCACAAAGCCGGGGCATTCATCACAGATGAAGGCGGAGTGACTTGTCATGCGGCTATAGTCGCACGCGAGCTCAATAAGCCCTGCGTGATCGGGACAAAGATCGCCACGCAAGCGATCAAAGACGGCGACACTTTAGAAGTCGACGCGGACAATGGAATCGTAAGGATAATCTCCCGAAATGATACCTCCGATAAACCCGAGAGCCGATTGAGATCATCGTCATTCATCCGCATGTTCGAAGCCACAGGGATGCCTCTGCTGACGACCACGATCGCCATGGAACACTACAAGCCGCTTGGAGCAGTGGCGGTCTTTCGGGACAACATCTGGACCGCTTACCTTCCCAAGACCTCTGAGAGCAAGACACTCCAGCAGGGGCTGGAGATGTTCAGCTCAAAAACGCTATTCACTGAATTCAAACGGTCCTTCGAAGAATACATGAAGTCATCAACTAAATCATTCAATCAGACCCTATCGCAGAAAAAGATCACACTCCCGGAAGCTGAGAAGTTCATCTCACTCATATCCGAACACTGGAAACACTACATGAAGACAGAATCCTTCTTCGTAGACGAGGCATTCAACAAATCAAAAGAAGGCAAAGTGATCGCGGCCAACCTGGGCGAATTCGAAAACATCAAGACCGCTGGACGGCAGCATCTCAACAGCATAATCTTTGGCAGCGACAGCCAACTAAGCAAGCTGATCTCCATGATCAGCAAGCAGACCGGCGTGCCTGCCACGGAACTCCTGAGCTATTCAAAAGACGAGCTATTAGGCGCCTTAACAGGGAAGAGAGTCAGCAAAGAGACACTCAGACAAAGAGCAGAATCATACGCCATCGTTGACATGGGAGAAGGGTACACTATCCTGGAAGGCGATCGAGCGAAGAGATTCATCGCAGGCTTCATCACAGAACAGATGTCGGATGAGATAAGGGGGACTGTGGCGAACAAAGGCAAGGCCAAAGGGCGCGCAAAAGTCCTATTCTACGGGCCAGACACATTCGACAAGATACCTGAGATGCTCCGAACGATGGATAACGGGGACATCCTAGTCACAGAGACCACCTCGCCGGAGATAATGTCCGCCTGCAAGAAAGCATCAGCAATCCTGACCAACCAAGGAGGGATGCTCTCGCACGCAGCAATAGTGAGCAGGGAACTCGGGATCCCATGCATCGTAGGACTAGAGAATATCACCCATCGGGTCAAAGACGGCGACATGGTTGAAGTGGACGCGGACAATGGGGTCGTGAGGATCTTGAAAGGGATAACTATCGATCTGGAAGACGCAAAACAACTCTCCTGGAAGGTATGGCTGGAGAGGCCGTATGGTCCTTTTATGTCTACAATGAATTATAAAGGAGTCGACCAGAAATACTTCGAAGCCGTAGGTTTGAAAGGATTCGGATACACCGCCAACCTTTACCAATACCCACTGCTCTTCCAAAGCGAAAAACTCGTAAAATCCAATAGATCAGCGCTAGATTCCTTCATGAAGACGAATACGATATTCGACCTGACTAAGTTACTTGAGCGGGCACATGACAAAAACCTAAAAGAGATCCAGAATATAAACTCCAGCAAGCTGTCCCCCACTGAAAAACTCGCGTCTTTGAGGGAGCTCGCCTGTATGTACTTCCCCTTCCTATGGATAATTGAACCATTGGAATCCTACTATGTCGAAAAGACCAATTCTATCGTACCTAAACACATACAAGGCGATGTGAAAAAATGGGTGGGCGACGCCAGCATGCCTAAGAAAAAGAACGCATACATTCTAATGCAGGAAGCGTTGAAAACGGATCCTATAGAGAGAGTCCACAAGGAATTCGCATGGCTCAAATCTCGCGACGGGTTCACAGACTTCTACACTATCAAAGAGCTTGAAGAGATCAAAGACCAGTCCAAAGAAGAGCACTCCACCGAAGTCAACATCCCCAAACCCCTATCCGGACTCGCTGAGGAGATCAAAGAGTTGACCTACTTCCGCACAGACCGAACGGACAAGTACTACGAATTCCTAGGGCTATGCCGCCAAATCTTCATGGAAGTCGCATCGGCGATCGGAGTCCCTTTCAAAGAACTCGCAAACTACGATGTCGAATCCATCCTAGCGGGCAAACCAAAAAAGATCGATATACCCTACACTTTCCTCTACTACAAAGGAAGGCAGATCGTGATGAAGGAAAGACTCATCGAGGTCCGATCCAGCAGCACTAGCGAGGTCAAGGGATTGATCGCATTCCCAGGCATAGCGCGGGGAATCGCTCGCATCGTGAAACACCCCACAGAAGCATCGAAATTGAATCGCGGGGAGATACTTGTAGCACAGATGACCTTCCCATCGTTTATCGCTGCCATGCAGAAAGCCGCAGCTTTCGTCACCGACGAAGGCGGCATCACATGCCATGCAGCTATCATCGCGCGCGAGATGAGGAAACCCTGCATCGTCGGCACAGGCAACTGCACAAAGGCCCTAAAGGACGGAGACATGGTAGAAGTGGACGCGGACAAGGGAATCGTAAGGGTAATCTCTCGAAATGAATCCTCCGATAAACCCGAGAGCAGATTGAGATCATCGTCATTCATCCGCATGTTCGAAGCCACAGGAATGCCTCTGCTGACGACTAGCGTATCAATGAAACACTACCAGCCGCTTGGAGTGGTGGCAGTCTTCCGGAACAATATCTGGACCGCTTACCTGCCTAAGACATCTGAGCGCAAGGCACTCCAGCAGGGGCTGGAGATGTTCAGCTCAAAAACGCTATTCACTGAATTCAAACGGTCCTTCGAAGAATACCTGAAGTCATCAACTAAATCCTTCAATCAGGCCCTATCTCAGAAAAAGATCACAATCCCGGAAGCTGAGAAGTTCCTCTCACTCATATCCGAACACTGGAAACACTACATGAAGACCGAATCCTTCTTCGTAGACGAGGCCTTCAACAGATCAAAAGAAGACAAAGTGATCGCTGCCAACCTGGGCGAATTCGAAAACATCAAAACCGCCGGACGGCAGCATCTCAACAGCATAATCTTCGGCAGCGACAGCCAACTAAGCAAGCTGATCTCCATGATCAGCAAGCAGACCGACGTGCCTGCCACGGAACTCCTGAGCTATTCAAAAGACGAGCTATTAGGCACCTTATCCGGGAAGAGAGTCAGCAAAGAGACACTCAGACAAAGAGCAGAATCATACGCCATCGTTGACATGGGAGAAGGGTACACTATCCTGGAAGGCGATCGAGCGAAGAGATTCATCGCAGGCTTCATCACAGAACAGATGTCGGATGAGATAAGGGGGACTGTGGCGAACAAAGGCAAGGCCACAGGACCCGCAAAGGTGCTATTCTACGGACCAGACACATTCGACAAGATTCCCGGGATGATCCAATCGATGGAGGGCGGGAGCATCCTCGTCACCGAGACCACCTCGCCAGAGATAATGTCCGCCTGCAAGAAAGCCTCCGCCATCCTGACCAACCAAGGAGGGATGCTCTCTCACGCAGCAATAGTGAGCAGGGAGCTTGGGATACCATGCATCGTAGGACTAGAGAACATCACCCATCGGGTCAAAGACGGCGACATGGTGGAAGTAGACGCGGACAAAGGAGTCGTGAAGATAATCAAACCCTCCAAAAAGTGAGCTTCTAATCCGGGCCAGGTCATCTCGGTCTATAATCATAATATCTGCCTTTTCTTCAAATATCCCATATGTTCGTAAAAAAGTTAATATGAATATCTTCTTAAATCAACCAACCCTATTAAGAACCATCATGGGGCCGAATAATAACTCAAATGAACCTGGCGATGATAGATCATCAATCACAGGCGGCAAAGGACTAAATGAGCCTGACTTCGAGAACATGACCGTCCGCGCTGAGAGAGATAGCGACATCCAATGCAAGCCTGAAGACAGATACTTCGCCATAGTCTCCAGGCGGACAGCGCAGCTCGCCAGGTCGCTAATCGCGATAGGATACTCAAACAATCACTTCTACCAGAAGATGATAGGATTCCCGACGCTGTTCAAGCCCATTTACGACTGCCAAAGCGGGATATACATCAGCAGGAACGCGATGGAGAACGAGCGGGACACCGCATTGAGGACACTAAAAGATAATCCAGGATACCTGATGGACCTAGTAGAGCGCGGCACAAAGGTCGGAGATCGGCTCTGGAAGCTAAGCCATGGGATAAAGAAGATGGACTTCTCGAGAAAGACAGACGAGGAACTCAAAGCGCTCGCGAAACAACTCTTCATAGACCAATGCGAGACCTGCGCGTTCATACTGATCCCTCTCTCAATACAGCCATGGCTCGAATCACGGCTCAGGGAAGAGCTCAAGAAGAAAGTGCCTGATGACAAGACCGTGGAAGGATACTTCGCAGAGCTGTGCACTCCGATAAAGAAGAACTTCCATGTGCTCGAGCAGGAAGAGATACTCCAGATCTCCCTGGAACACAAGAAGACAGGAAAACTGGACCTGCAGAGGATAAAGGACTACATCGACAGGTACGGCTCCATAAACTACAAGTACGGGATCGGGACTGCCTGGACAGCTGAGGAAGTCGCTGAACGGGTGAAGGAGATGGACGACCCTGAGAAGAAGCTCGAAGCGCTAAGGGATGTACACGTCCAGGGAGACCGCAGAGCCATCCAGATTCTGAAAGAACTAGACGATGATCCTGCATTGGCCGACGCAATCAAGACCGTCCGGAGCTATGTATGGTTCCGGACGTTCCGAACCGACGCGATCAGCCATTCGCTCGCCAACGCCCTCCCTCTCTTTGAAGAGATCGGAAAAAGGAACGGCTTGACCTCCACTGAAGTCATCGAGTGCTTCCCAAGCGAGATACTGACCTCCACGTTCCCATCAAGACAGACCATACACCAAAGGCAGGGCCTGTCGATACTGCAGGGCAGAGACGGGAAGATGTACTACGAATACGGCGAGAGGGCAGCAAAACTGATTCAGGAAGTCAAGACGATCTCCGGATTCAAGGAATCCTCGGCCGAGCAGACAGATGAATTGAGAGGCAACATCGCTTTCAAAGGCAGAGTCAGAGGGACAGCAAGGATCGTCTTGTCCAACTCAGAACTCCGCAAAGTGAACAAAGGAGACGTCCTCATCGCGTGCATGACCACGCCAGATTTCATAACAGCGATGGAGAGAGCCAGCGCTTTCGTGACGGACGAAGGAGGCATACTCTGCCACGCGGCCATAATCAGCAGGGAGATGAAGAAGCCCTGCGTGATCGGCACAAAGAACGCCACCAAATCCATCCATGAAGGCGACCTAGTGGAAGTCGACGCTGACAGCGGAGTGGTGAGGATAATCCAACCCTCCAAAAAGTGAACTTCTGGTATAGATCTCAACTCCATCTGTCTTATAAGCTCGCGTGCCTACCTTGTTCTCATGGACAAAAGACTATATGTGATAAAATATAGCGATCCTGGAGTGGATGAGCCAACATACGCGCTCTACGATCAAAGAGGGAACAGCAGGGTGCATTTCACCTCCGCTGAGACCATCCATCACTTCTTCAATCAAGGACAGTTGCACCATGGGATGGTCCACAACGCGAGGACGCCGCGAAGACTTGTAGAGCAGGTGGCTGAATCATTCCCCGGGACGCCTAAGATCAGATTCTCTGAAGCGAGTTTGGATGAGGTGATGGAAAGAACATAAGAGAAATGAAAAGACAGGCATTCACACCTGCGCGAAGCTGGTGATCCTCTTGTAGAGGTCTGACTCGACCGGCTTGTTGCCTGGCCTGATGACCTGCCTGACCTGGCATCCTGCCTTGTCAGCCGCTTCGAGCTCCTTCTCAAGGTCTGAGAGGAACATGATGTCGCTTGGCGCCACCTGGATGCTGTCGCTGATGCGCTTGTAGCTGTCAGGGCTGTTCTTGTCTCCGATCTCGACAGAGTCGAAGTAGCCATCGATCAAACCGGTGAGGTCGCCTTGAGTGGATGTCTTGAACAGCTGCTCCTGCAATGCCCCGCAGCCATTAGAGTAGGTATATACTCCTTTCCCGTTCTTCTTCCAATCCCTGAAAGCGACAGGGACGTCAGGGTAGACCTCGGTCCGCAAGCGGCCATTGTGGTAGCCATCGACATTGACGAATCCTGCAAGCGAGAGGTAATCCGGCTTGAAGTTCCTCTTCTCAAGTTCTGCCTTGATGAAAGTCAGCACTTCTTTAGGCGAGTCGAGTCCGGTCTCTCTTTTGATAGATTCATAGATAGCCAAAGCCTTAGGCTCTGCCCTTGAAAGGTATGCTTCTCCATTAGCCAGGAAATCAGCCATGAAGTCTTTTGCTATCGCCGCAGGGCTCGTTGTCCCGTTTATGTCTGATAAGATAGTCTTCATGTGAATCACCACGCTATATAATAAGATGAGGTCATTATTAAGTAACTATAAAGTCGATCTAGCTTCTTGAATATATATTTTCTCGGACAGAA
>JBBSWF010000153.1:0-7702 GCA_038046365.1 Nanobdellota archaeon | reverse complement strand
AAAGCAAACTTTCTCATTCTTCAATCGAAAATCACGGACCAATCTTACTGTCTCCCACCACAGCAACCTTTTTAAGCGGATGTGGAGTGGCCATACTCGGTGAAATCTTGAAACAGATAGACGTAGTGCTAGTCCAACCGCGCGCCAACCGCTTTGACAGCGCAGCTCTCCGAATGCCTGGCGGATTGATGAGCATCTCCGCGTTCCTGGACAAGGAAGGCTACAAGATCAAGATACTTGACAGCCGCAAGGAGAAGGACTGGGAGCGCCAGCTAAAGGACACGCTCAAGAGCAAGCCACTCTGCGTCGGCTTATCTGCAGCGACAGGGCGGATGATCCACTATGCCCTCGAGGTCAGCAAGCTAATCAAAGAAACCGACAAAGACATCCCAGTTGTCTGGGGGGGGATGCACCCGACGCTTGTGCCTGACACTACGATTGCGCACCCGCTTGTAGACATCATCATCACTGGCGAAGCAGACGCCACATTCACCGACCTGGTCCATGCGCTTGATCGAGGCAAGCCTCTAAACGACGTCGCAGGAATATGGTTCAAGACAAAGGAAGGCAAGATAATCAAGACGGCCGAGCGGAAGATGATCGAAGACCTCGACGCCATACCTCGCATGCCCTACCATCTAGTCGACGTGAAAGCTTATTCATCGATCGACTTTCGAGGATTGCCAAGCATGGACCTCACAACCAGTCGCGGATGCCCCTACCGATGCACATTCTGCTACCTCACCGCGTTCAACAACCAAAGATGGAGATCATGGTCGGTGAAAAGGACTCTTGAAGAGATACAATACCTCATCGACACATTCGGCGTGCGCGACCTGTACTTCACAGACGACAACTTCGCGACCGACCTAAACAGGATGAGGCAGATAATGCAAGGCATGATCGACAACAAATGGGATCTGATGTGGGGCACGCAAGGCACACGCATGGACACGCTCGCGCGCATGGACAATTCCATGCTGGAACTGATGGACAAGAGTGGGTGCGGAGAGATATCCGTCGGCGTCGAATCAGGCAGCCAAAGGATACTTGACCTGATGAAGAAAGACACAACACTCGGATTGTATGTGGACATGAGCCGGCGCCTGGCAAAATACAAGTTCGTCAAGAAATACAACTGCATCCTCGGATTCCCGACAGAGACCATAGACGAGATGAAAACGACTATAAAGCTCGCGCTAGACATGGCAAAACAAGACCCTAACGCTTGGTTCCCATTTAATATCTATGCGCCTTACCCTGGGACGCCGATGTTCGCGCTCGCCGTGGAACACGGATTCGACACACCTAAAGACCTTGAAGGATGGATACATCTCGAGCCGGTCGGATGGCAACAATACTACAACAACTGGTTCACACCAGAGATCAACAAGTTCATGCAGAACGTCAACTTCACAAGCTACTTCGCATTCAAATCAACAAAACAGAAGATCACTAACAAATTCGGCAGGATGCTATTCGACTTGTACCACCCCGTGGCCAGATTCAGGTTCAACCACAGCTTCTACGCCCTGCCTATAGAGAGCAAGATAGCGACAAAACTGCTTGAAGTGTGAATTCCATGCCTATAAAGAACACAGCCAAGGGAAAGGCAAGCCGCGTGAGGAGACGTGCAGCTCCATCCAATAAGCAAAGGCCTTCCCAGCGGGCGACGACACCATCTGGAAGCTGGCAATACCCAGAGATGGAGACTGTGCCTCTAAACGAGACACCGTCGGATCAGTCTGAACAGACCGACCTTGCCAAACCTTCAGAATACGCCGCATCGATCGCATCAGCGCCTGCAGCAACTGAATCGGACCTCGAATCGACCCGCAAGTTCTGGAACGAGCACCCTTGCGACGGCGACTTCGACACGAACGAGCAGCGGCTCCAGTACCGATTCATCAAAGACTACTACATACCCTCGATCATAGAGGATCACATTCCACCGGGAGGAGAAGTGCTTGAGATCGGATGCGGGCAAGGGGCTGACATGTCGCTGCTCGCCAAGAAAGCCGATCGCGTCACCGGAGTGGACCTGACTCCTGAAGGAGTGGCCAGGGCAGCGAAGTTTCTCGATGAGGTCGGAGCGAAGAACGCGGTGGTGCTGGTCGCGAACGCAGAAAAGCTCCCATTCCGGGACGCGATGTTCGACTCGGTGTACTCATTTGGCGTGATGCACCACACCGACGGCACGCAAGCATGCATAGATGAGGCCTATCGGGTATTGAAACCGGAAGGGACGGCAGTGATAATGCTATACCGGTTCTGGTCGCCGCAATTTCTGGTCTCTAAGACTTTGAGGGGGATAACCTATCCCTTGCGCAAGGCGCTTGCCGCGTTCTTCTCAACAAAGATGTTTAGGAACTCACGATTCTGGGGTACTGCGCCATCCGAGCTCTTTGGCGTTCCGTACTTCAAGGCATATTCAGAACGCGAGATCCGGAAGATGTTCCACAGCTTCACGTCGGTGTCGGTGGAGAGGTACAACACGGGATTTGCGAGACTGCGCCTGCTCACCCCTGAATCGCCGCGCATGCTCAAATTGTTGGACAAACTTGAGAACATGACCCGCGACAAGCTAGGATTCTTCAATGTGATAATCGCGAAGAAATGAACCTCCTATCCTTTTGTGGCCAATCGTTTAGCGACTCTTCTCCTTGACCCCAGACCCGAGATCCTTCCGGCTATTGTAAGCGATCAACTCGCTTATGAAACCAAATGAGACGAGTTGGATGCCGACGATTATCGCCAGCACAACAAAGAACAGGAGAGGGCGGACTATCGGGGCTTTATAGACCAGGTTCTCATATGCCAGATACGAGCCTGCGATGAAACCTGCGAGGAACATCAGCATGCCCAATGACGAGAAAGCGTGAGCCGGCTTCTCTCGGAACGCCATCAGGAACTTGACAGTGAACAGGTCAAGGAATCCTTTCAACAGGCGGCTGACACCGAACTTGGACTTGCCAGCGACCCTCGGCCTGTGGTGAATCGGGATCTCAGTAACCTTGAAACCCTTCCAGTGGGCGATCGCCGGAAGATACCTGTGGAGCTCGCCGTAGATGTCAAGCGACATCGCAGCATCCCTTGTGTAGCACTTGAAGCCGCAATTGAAATCATGGAGCTTGATGCCAGTCATCCGTCCAGTGAGCCAGTTGAAGAATTTCGAAGGCAGGGTCTTGCCGAGAGGATCCTGACGGCGCTGCTTCCAGCCGCTCACGAGTTCGTAGCCCTCGTCCATCTTGGCGAGGAATTTGGGTATCTCGCGCGGATCGTCTTGCAGGTCTCCATCCATCGTGAATATCACGGATCCTCTCGAGCAGGGGAATCCTTCAGCCAGAGCGCGGGACTTGCCGAAATTGCGCCTGAACGACAGATATTGGACCCGCGGGTCCCTTGAAGCTAACTCTTTTATCACACGCATAGAGCGGTCATTAGAACCGTCATCAATAAAGATCAACTCGTAAGTGCGCTTGACAGACTTCATCACATCTGTTAGCTCGCGGTATAATTGGGGAATGTTCTCCTCTTCGTTGTATACCGGAATAACAAACGATAACTCTGGGTCAGGCATACCTGCTTGAAACGCATGGTGATTTAAAAACGTTGTTGGGATTGTATCCAATGACCTGGTCAATGAATGGGGTTAATAAACATGGAAAACCGACATGTCTCCATGATCCTGTCCAGACGCAATCTCGCGTTCCTACTCATATTTTTGGGAGTGGTGCTAAGGATACTATATGCATCCATGAGCGTAGATGTAAGCGACGCCTACCTGAATCTGGCGACAGCGAAATCGATGCGAGACTGCCATTGCATACCGACTGTCGACACCTGGGGGACATCGAACCTGTTTCGGCCGCCGGCAGGCGCGATATGGATGGCGGTGATGATGCCTTACCCTATAATCGCAGTAGTGATCGCCGGTCTCGCGCTGGTGTTCCTGACCTATCTGATCGCCAAAAAGATAGGCCTGACCGATGACTACTCCCTCCTCGCCGCCGGAATCGTCTCGGTAATCCCTGAAGCGATTGCCTTCTCGTCCACAAATTCGATGGATATCTTTACAGGGGTGTACCTCGCACTGTCTATATACTTCCTGATGTCAGGGCATGCGGGAATATCTGGGGCTTTCTCGGCTCTTGGATCCCTCGCAAAAACAGACGGGCTTGTCTTTTTTCCAGCCCCTGCGATATACCTCGCATGGAAACGAAGATGGAAAGACCTTCTTGTATACACATTGGTATTTTTGCTCCTCGCGATCCCCTGGCTGATCCATATGTGGACAGTCTTTGGAAACCCCTTCTACCCTTATTTCGGGACGCTCTTCGGCGACACGTCAACACCTGCTGTCGGACACCAGGTTCCCCTCTACCATTACCTGCTAGGGCTTCCTCTCACTCTCTTTGGAGTGCCTGAAGGATCGCACTGGACTGCGCTTGAGATCGCAGCATCACACGGGATACCGTCTATAGTGATATGGGCGGGGTATCTAGCTGCGATAATTGCGACCATCGCGATTCTATACGGCTCATGGAGATCATCGCTTAAGATGAACGCTGACACGCGAGCTATCATCTATTGCGCCTTCCTTATGTATGGCATGTTTTTCCTGGCGCGGACGATTCTGCCAATCGGAAGCGACGTCTTAGACCTCAGATATGCCATAGTGCTGATCCCTATCTTCGGAATAGGGACGATATCGCTTGATAAAAGATGGCTGACATTCGTTGTCATACTGCTCTTGATCGGAAGCGTAGGGTTATTCGCACGATTCTATATTGCAGAAGCGGCCATAGCCCCATTTCATGAAGGGATAGAACAGGTCAAGAAACTGCCCACCGACGCGGTAGTCCTAAGCGACGCGGACACAACGATATACTCATACGGCATAAGCTACGAGACTGGAAGGGTAGGATTTCCCTACCTAGACAATTCATACAATCGCGGAACGAACATACCCTTTCTGTGGAGCCGTTATCAAGAAATCAGGGATCGGGGGCCGAACTACTTATGGACAACAAACATGAGCTTAGTGTGCGGATCCGACCCTATGTTCAAGAATGAACGGATAAAAATCTGCGCGATGAACCGCTGATCTCATAATAAGAGGTCTTCTTCGTTCTCGACGTAGGTCCTCATTATCAAGAACGCTTCATGGCATCTTCCCATGATGCATAGAACTACCGAGTATTCTTAAACGCGATGCCCATCACGAACCAAAGAGCGTCCCAATACTGCTTAATGAGCGCTCTAGACCGCACCCTCTTGAGATGCTTCCAGATATACGCCGGCCGCAGATGGAACCCTCTGTAGACCTTCTTCATCACCTGGGACAGCTCATCCTTGCTCCTGTAACCTTCAGGCAAATAGACCGGCGAGTGCCGACCCTCAAAATCATACACTGGCTGGCCCTTCTCTTCCATCTCAGCGTAGAGGCGGGTGCCAAACTCTGGGAATGCGCAGACGAACTCGGCAAAAGTCACGTCAAGATCAATTGCGTACTTCATCGTGTTCAACGCAAGCTCTGGCGTCTCTCCTGGCAAGCCGAGGATGAATGACGCGCGCGTGTCCATGCCGACCTCGTGTGTCCATTGGACGACCTGCTTCATCTTCTCAATAGTGAAACCTTTGCCGATCAAGTCAAGAGAATTCTGATTGCCAGACTCAATCCCGTAAAAGACCGCCCAGCAGCCATGCTTCTTTGCAAGCTCAAGCATGGGCTTCGTCGTGACTGCGCCATAACCATAACACTGCCAGGTCAAACCTAGTTTCTCCTGCTCGAGAAGCTCGCAGAACCTAGTCAGCCACTTCATGTCAATCAGGAAGATATCATCCCAGAACGCGACCTCCCTGATCCCGAAATTCTCCTTAAGATACTTCATGTCAGCGACGACCCTCTCGGGACTATTGCGGCGCCATCTCTGAGCGAACTTTCCTGACTGGAAACAGAACGCGCACTTGTGATACGGACAGCCTCTAGACGTCATGTAAGGGGCGATAGGCAGCTCCTTATACTGAAGAGGCAATGGGGTGTATAGAGAGAAATCGTAGAGCTCATATGCGATGCGCGGGATAGAGTCTAAGTCCTCTATCGGGGGGCGCGTGGGAGTATGGATTATCTTGTCTCCATCCCTCATGACGAGGCCGGCGATCCTCCTGACATCCTTCTTCTTCTCGAGATGATCAAGAAGCTCGACGATCGTCTCCTCAGCCTCGCCCATAAACATGTAATGCAAACCCGGATTCTCCTTTAACATCTGATCCGGGAATATCGTGGCCAATTGACCTCCCAGGATAACTGGGACATCGAACTTCTCCTTGACCTGAGCGATGAACTGCACGGTAGCCGCCTTGCAAGCGACTGGCGCCGAGAGGCCGATGACATCAGGGTTTGTCTTCTTGAGATGGTCGATGACATTATCGACACCCCACCCTTTAGCCGGAGCGTCTATTATCTCGGCGGTGTGACCGGCCTTCATGACGCAGGCAGCCAGGATGCCTATGCCCATCGGGGGCCAGAATCCATACTTGGTCTTCTTGGCCTGAGAGCCGTAGCACTGGCCGATTATGTCATACGGAGCGATGACGAAAGAGATTCTCATTTGAAGGGAGACTCCGGCACTGTTTAAAAAGATTTGCCGAGGAAAAAGGGCATCACGCAAGGCTTTTTAACAAGGCCAGGTCCCACTTCCATAATCTGGTGAGAACATGATAAGATGCTGCATGAAATGCAATACTCGCGTGATGTCGGAATCACACGAGGGGAAATACAATTTCGAGTGCGACAACTGTGGATTCAAATGGACCGAAGCGGCTCACACGATAAGAAAACCGGAAGGATTCACTCCGCCTACAGATCAATGATACTGACTACCGTCCTCTTTGCAGTACTCTTCCTGCTTCTTCTTCTGGAACTCGCCAGAGCTATGGTACTTCGCTTCCTTGGCTCCGCCTTTTGAATGGATATCCTCATCAGATAGCTGAGTCGACAAGATGTCATCCTGCACATACTTGAATCCATACCGGATAGCAAGGAAAGCCTTCTCAAGCTCCTGGCCAAGATATGCCGAGTGAGTCATCAAAGAGACCATGCCATTCTTGAGAATCGTGTAGTAGAGCGCGATAGGATCGCTGCCTTCGATGACCGCATCCTTCTTGCCGTCGGGAGTGAAGTGCGCGACCAAAATGAGTTTGTTCTTTCTGTCAATATCGATCAGGAAGTATCCTTTCTGATCCATCACCCAGTCCGACTTCTTGTAATCGATGTCTATCTTGCGGAAACCTTCTGTGACCATACAGATATGGCATCCGGGCGGGTATAAATAATTGATGAATCAATCCAACAAAATCACAAAGATTTAAGAATGAACAATGCCGGGTCAGGGTCAACAATAATCAAGAGGTGTAACCAATGGTGGATATAACTGGATTCCATATGTTGTTTAGCGACACAAAAGAAGCATTCGCTTATGCACCATACCTTAACCCAAGCGTCCTTCTCGGATGGCTGGTATTCAAGCTCGTATTGGGCTTCTTATGGGTGTGGCTGTGCGTGTACCTGCTATCTCGATGGAACCTCGCTCCTTTTAGGAAAGCAGGGCGGAAGAAATAGTCGACAAACCCATTCTTTTTTTGTGGTGTATAAAGTATAAAACCTGCTAGGTTTTTAGCCTAGCGGGTCTGCTGTTCT
>JBBSWF010000152.1:0-4386 GCA_038046365.1 Nanobdellota archaeon | reverse complement strand
TCACAACATCCGCACAAGAGGTGGTCAAATCCTAACCCAATTTGGGACACCGCCATTATTTTAGCACAACGATGTTAGTCATCCCGCGGCGCCTACGCTCGATCAGCCCTTTTGATTCAAGATTGTCAAGTAGTCGAGTCATCCTAACCTTTGATACACTCATACGATTCACAAGCTCATGCTGGAACACCAATCCATTGGACTGGATGATCAGATCGAACACCTTCGCCTCTTCACCACCAAGAGCCTTAATCGACCTCTTCGCCTTAGCCAACACAGAATCTTCCGGCTTCCGCTGAGCAAACAGCCACACACCAAAACCGAAAAGGACAAGATCCGCGAACAATCCAAAATGCTTCACGACCGATAAGCTGTGCATCTTGACATACGGGCAAGGAGAACCAGGCTCATTGACGCATTGACCAGAAGAATCGACCTTGTAACCCTGGAGCAGAGCCTGCTCAGATGAACCAGTATAGGCATAGCCGATAAGGAAGAAAACGATCGCGATGATCATTATGCAGGATCCAACAAACTTCGAGTCTACCATCACTATATATAGAAAACAATAGCTATTTAATCGTTTTGGGACCTCCCCCATAAGATGAACCTAAGACAAATCGCCGCCCAGATAAAAAACACCCGGATCGAGAACCTCGAATCCATCGCAAGACAGATCACCGCAAGCAGCCAGACCGAATACAACAATAATTATTCCATAGAAATCGCAAGACAGAAACTTGAAGGGTCAGGCATGCGGTATCACCAACATCGCCCGAATTCAGGGTTCCACTATATAATAGAAGAGAATGACGGCATATTGGTCTGCGTCTCCGCTGAAATGATAATCCCCGACACCAGGAAGAGTTCATTGCTAAACTATACCCGAAAAATAAAAACCCATCTCGGTGGACATTCCGGCTTGATCCACTTCCTCCCATTCCAGATGAACGGAAAAGAAGTCAGAGCCATCCTTGAAAGAGAACTAGACATCGCCTTGATCAATCTTCCCTATGATCGCGCGGCACTGGAGAGAAGATATAGGCAGCATTCCACCCGATCCAATCCACAGGATTCTCTGGCCCCACGATAGAATCAAAAGACCTGCTTCGAAGATTTTAAATAACAAATAGGCTTCTTGCAGTCCATGGCGTTGAACCTGTACGAGATGGACCCTCAGATCTATGATGAGTACATCAGCACCAGGATTGAAACAACCAATTTCAACAGAGTGTTCGATTCGGTCAAGAGAATCTGCGATGAAAAAGGTCCTGTCAAGATGCTGGATCTTTGCTGCGGCACCGGCAATCTCCCAAGGAAATGGCTGGTAAAACTGAAACACATAAAATATACTGGGGTTGATCTAAACCCCAATTTTATCAGGTTCGCCAAAGAGAAACTAAAAGATGACAGGTTCAACTTCGTAGTCCATGACGCTGTCTCGTTCAAAGCCGGCAAGAAATTTGATATAGTCCTCGCCACATCGTCTTATCATCATATAAAAGACGATAAAAAACGGGATTTTCTCAAGAATATATCAGACCACCTAAAAGACGGGGGAGTCTTGATAGTCTATGAGAAGATGGTAGGCAGTTTCTCAGACAAGATACAAGCGGTCGACAGCGGCACCAAGTTCTATCTTGAACGGATAAAATACATGATGAAAACCGAAAAACTCAGCGAAAACCAGCTGTTCGCCCTCTTCAATGAGCAATATCTGACCGCGATCCGCCATGAAGAGTACAAAGTCGATCTCTTGCGTTTCAAGAGAGACGTGGAAGCCAGCGGGATGAAAATCAAGGAACACTTTAAACTATGGCCGAAAGAAGACCTGTTCCATGACGACAAGATCGGCGACTTCATATTCCTTGTTGTGAAAAGTTAACCGCATCTATCTATGCCATCCTTGCCTCAACGGCTCCAATCGCTTCCGGGTATCTGAGTCTAACTTGCTGAAGTCGCCATATACAGTAACCCTACAGTTCGCGATTTTGCAATTGCAGGGGAACTCCCATTCATCCACTCCTTCTAACGAATAATCGCACGTGATCTCCTCGTCTTTTGATATGTCCCGCAGCGCGACCTCTGCCTGGTCTTTGACAAATGTGTTAGGATCGCAGGAGTGGTTGACATACCTCTCCGGTTCTTGAAGCAGCACGTATCTTCCATCGCCGATGCACGAAACCCGATTCCTCTGATCTTCAGGTAGATCCTGTATCTGCGATTCTGCAAGGATGTGGCTGGTATCCCACCTGTTCACGACCTCGCCTTTCTTGAAGTCCCTGTTGGCGAATACCCCCTTGCCTTCAATTTTAGATTCCTTGATCACAAGATCGATGTTCATGAGCATCAAGAATCATCTATCACTTTTAAGCATTGATATGTGGAGATTTTTAAACACGCCAAACCTATTCTACACGATGAGATACTGGTGATATAGTATGACAGACGTGAAAGACCCCCCTGAAGGATCATTCCAAGGACAATTGGAAGGATACAAGTTCCAATTCGAGGGTGGAAGATCGGTCTATTACTTCCTAGCCCATATCATAATAGAGCAGTATTCGGTCGACGATGAGGAATGGTCGCTCGGTGAAGTAAATGTCCTCTCGGATTGCACTAATCACAACACGAAGTGGATGCGGATCCATAAAGACCAGTCAGAATATGAGAAAGCGCTAAACACGTTCTTAGGCGATCCAGAGCTTTGCGACCGATTGGTGCGATACCTAGAGGAACAAAGGGACATCGTGACAAAAAGGCTTCAAAAGACAGACTTCCAAGGATTGAGCGATGATGAACTGAAGGACCTGATCGATTACACCTCCCACCAATGTGGCAAATCATTACGGCCTTCGATCATCATAAGGATGGCGGACCTCGCGCTAATCCCCAGACTGATGCGGATGTTCGCCGACAAGAAGGACCGGGATGAGCTTGTGGCGGTCGCATCAGTCAGCGAAGAACCCAGCTTCACGCTATCTGAAGAGATGGACCTGCTGTCATTGGCGATGAAGATGAAAAATGGAAAGCTCGAGATCGATAGCGGCCTCGTTGCTGGAGAGCTCTCGCGGATAAAAGACACGTACTGCTTCTCTGAGATGGGGTACTTCAACGAAAGAGCGAAGACAATAGAAGACTTCAAAGAACGATTGGAAGAGATGATCTATGGCTCGCCAGAAGAACGCCTGGAGGAGATAAAATCAGAACGGAAACGACTTCTAGAACAAAAGACAGCGATCCTCAAGCAAGTCAGCAAAGAGGACCAGCAGATCATAAGGATAGCATCAAGACTATCCCATATCAAAGACTGCTGCAAGGCGGCGATAAACAAAGTGATCTATAATACCGAACCATTATTCCGGGAGATAGCGGCACACACAAACGAGACGGTCAAGCGCATCAAAGACCTTTCCCCTGAAGAGATCAAGCAGCTGGTCGACAAAAGACCGATCAAATGGGAAACGATCCAAAAAAGGACAGACAGCCATATCCTGATCACATTCAAGAAAAAGTTCTACGCACTGACCGGACAGGAGGCGGAAAGATTCCGAAGACTATACCAGGAAGCCGACCGCTCCGAGAAGGAGTTCACAGGAAGATGCGCGTCGCGAGGGCACGTCACCGGAAAAGCGAGGATTGTGCTAGGAAGGAACGACTTCTCAAAGATGGAGAAAGACGACATCCTGATCGTCATGAACACAAGCCCGGACTTCACACCCATTCTGAAGATAGCAAAAGCAGTGGTCGCTGAAGAAGGCGGGCTGACAGCTCACGTCTCAATAATCAGCCGAGAGCTGAAAGTGCCTGCAGTGGTAGGGATCAGCAGGATCACAAGCATACTCAAAGACGGCGACCTAGTAGAAGTAGACGCGAACAAGGGGATTGTCAGGAGAATCGGGAAGCGAGATCAATCAGGAGCGTCGAGGTAAACCAATAAGGTCATCAATCACCGGTGCGTTATGGGATAACAAGTCGACCGACATCCCCGCCTAGTCCACTAGACTTTATTGCCACCTCGATCCTAGAGTAATCATCAAGCAATTCTTGAAGAGAAGACGTCTTGTATTTGATCAAGCAAGGATCGACATATTCCCAGGATTTCCCTTTCTTCTCCAGCAGATAGCTGTGGACAATAATAGTCTCGGAGCTGCAGACCCTCATCGTGATCCAATCAGGACCCATCCTGAACTCGTATCTCCATGCAGTGCCAGTACTCCTATCTTCAACATCGACCAGAAAAGGGTCGTCTCCTTCCCAGGAGTGCTGTCCAAGCAAGCTATCAATAGACCTCACGAGCTCATCTATCTTGCCCATCGAGCGTATTGGACCCGGCTTTGCGTGGAAACTCACTTGGTGGTTGATTCTTTGAGTTTGTCTAGTTCG
>JBBSWF010000151.1:0-2486 GCA_038046365.1 Nanobdellota archaeon | reverse complement strand
GCGCCAGCGTCTATAGACAAGCGGATTTCGACCTTAGGGCGCTATACAAATACAAAAAATATGGAACCACTATACTTCTTTAGTGTCCTGAAGCGGCACCGTCTGCTAGCGTATCGTTTGATACTCTGATGAATCGGTGAAGAAGTACGAATCACTTATTCTTTGCCTGCTTCTTGCGCGTCTTTGTCACCGCAGGAGGACCGGTGGGCGCGCCCAATTCATCTGGAGAAGCTGACGGAAGAGGAGCCGGAGAAGAGCCGAACTCTTTTCTAACCCACTCACGCTGCAAGAGAAGCGCATAGATGAACAAGGAGATTATTACAAGCTCGAAGAAACCATTTAGCTGAAGAGGGATCTGAATGAGGTCCGCGACCCTCAAGACAGTTATGACCTCCTCTAGCACGAACACCATCAAAGCCGCAAAGATGTACCCCCAAGGCGCGAAATAAACTTTCCTGCCTTCCTGGTAGGTGCGGAAGAGCTGGATGAAAAGGTAGACCACAACAACAGTGAACGCGAGATTGTAGTACGGAGCCACCATACCAACTGCCTGAGGAAAATCTACCATTCAACCCACCCCCTATTGACCTGAATCTGGACAACAAGGGCAGCTATCATGAAACCAAGTATAAAGCTAGGAACAATGTGGGTGAGGTGAGGCGTGGACCAAACACCAAACGTGCGCAAAGCGCCAAGGATCTCTTCAATCGCAAACAGGATCAGCGCGACCAACATGTATCGCCAGGCATGGATCTGAGGATGACGCTCAGCATCACGAAACATGGTAAGAGCAACGATGCCTGCGATTATCGACAAAGACACTGCAGCAAGCTGGGATATCCCATACGCCCACTCATACGGAGTCAAACCGATGACCATAGGCTCAAAATCCCTGAAACGGATATATAAACTTTGTTGAGAATTGTCGAACAGAAAGACTGAAAGCTGAGGCGACACATTTAAATAAAGAAATGGGAGAATGAAGCACCATGCCCGAGCAATCAATCCTTGGCGGAGTAATCGGATTCTTAGACCGGATAGGCGTGTACGACGTAGTGCTGCCATTTCTACTTGTGTTCACGATAATGTTCGCGATACTTGAGAAGACAAGAGTGCTTGGCACGGAAGTGATCGCGGGGACGACCTACACCAAGAAGAACCTCAACAGCATGGTGGCGTTTGTAGTGGCATTCTTTGTCATCGCATCGGCAAAACTCGTTGAAATCATAACACAAGTGTCTAGCCAGATGGTCATCCTTCTCCTATTCTCAGTCATGTTCCTTGTATTGATCGGGAGCTTCTATAAAGAAGGAGAGCCAGTGTTCCTTGAAAACCCGTGGCGGCAACCATTTATGTATTTCATGCTCGCAGGACTCATACTCATCTTCGCAAACGCACTGACTATAGACACACCAGCCGGACGAGTCACATGGCTCGCCTACGGAATGTCTTACCTGCGAGGCGCATGGACTAGCACAGAGACTGCAGCCGTGCTATTTCTTGCCGTCATAATAGGATTTATGGTATGGGTGACTGCAGAACCTAGCGCGCCAGCCAAACCCAAAGAAGAGAAGAAGTGAACAATAAGAGGTTGGTTTATCACGCAACGCTCGACCAAACAATAGCCAAATGGGATGAACTTATCAAACACGATCAATTCTGCCTAAACCATATACCATGCCACGGCCACCCCCAACAAGAGGCCCGCAACGACCTCGACAGGCTCATGTCCGAATATAGGCTCCACGCGCCGCTTTGTAAGGGATTGCAAGACATCAGCCTGACGGGTCAAGACATTGCGCGTGACCAAAGCGTCATAGAGCACAAGCGATGAAAAGACGACGGACACCGCAAAGAGCGGAGACGAGAAACCCTGAGTCTTGGCCACTGCAGAACAGATGGCTCCGACCAACGCGGAATGCCCGCTTGGCATGCCTCCTCGCGCAAAGACCGCCTCAGGGACGAAGCGGGATCTCTTGAAAGACTCTATCAACGGCTTGATGATGACTTGAGCGCACAACCACGCCACAGCGACAGCGATGATTATCGATGACATGGGAAACCTTTAGCCATCTAAAATGGAAACCGTTGAAAAAATCACGCTTCCTCTTCGGGAGAATAGCTTGGCACGGCTGCTTTTGAGATGATCATTATGTCCCCCATGCTCTTGACTAGCTGATGGGGAACGATGACTCCCTTGGCAGAACCGAGGTACTTGCTTAACAAGCTGTTCTTGGTCGAGCGGACACGCCAACCGAACACCTTGGTCTGGGTCAGTATGGCTTCCTCGACGTCACCAAAGTACTCGCCGGAATCGGTAAACACCTTCTGGTCATAACATTCAGAGATTTTCTTGAGCTTCAACATAGGACACTCCTCCTTCGCGCTAACAGTTGGATTTGCCACCCGCATATATAAATATTTTCGTTGTAGCAGTATTCCCGAACTCGCCAGCCTGATGGCTGGGCTCGTTCAGGGAATACTGT
>JBBSWF010000150.1:0-11021 GCA_038046365.1 Nanobdellota archaeon | reverse complement strand
GCCCGAGGATTCCCTTTGGGAATCCTCCTTAAGAATTCTCATCGCTCAAATACGACGCTGGCAATTCTGGATCGATGTGTTTGCACAACTCTGAGGAGTCTGGTATCAAAAACAATCCTATTTCGCCGGGACGAGCTTGGGCAATGGCTTGAGTTGAGGCCTTGCAGGAGGAGGGGACTGCTTCCGCTCAACGGCCATCCTCTTCAACTCCTCCCAATGCGTCCAGACATAAGGAGCCATAAAACCTGCAGAGTAGACCAGCGCAACGACAAGAGGAATGTGCATCCCCTGCTGATATTCTATCCGTGTGGCCAAGTAGTTATTGAGCGTGGTGATGATATAGATGTTGATCAGTGCGATGGCCAGCAGGAAAGGACCCACGAAAATCTTAGGCGCCTCATCGATCTTCTCTATGTCGAAGACCACCATGTCGTAGAGGGCGCCAAAAGAGAGCCCAACCACAAATAGAGACGGATAAAGATAGAGCGGCGTGGCAAATAGCATGAAAGGGATGAGCACGACCGAGATTATGAAATTGCCAGTGAGAGCAAGCATCAAGTTAAGCCAGAAAACCGCCTTATCAAGCACACGGACAAAACGAGTCTTAGAATCCGGAGCCTCTTTGATTATGCGTATGGCTGACTCGATCTCATCAATAGTCCATCCCTTACGGATGAGGACAGATCGCATCTCCTGCGGATTCATGATGGGAAACCGTAGGCTTAGCGTATTAATATCTTTCTTGAGGGAGGCGGGTAAGATAAATAACGGAATAGGGCCAAGAACGAGCTAATGGAACCCGCACTCATACTTATCGCCCACAAGAAGGGCTGCGAGTTCCTTGAAGCGGATGGCGGAAATAGATTCAGGATGAGAGAACACGACTGGATGACGGATCTTCAGAGACTCAAGGATAGCCGCATCGTGCGGGATGCCGGTCAGTACAGGCAGGCCGGTGAGCGTGGCGATGTTAGTCATAGACAGCTCGGATTCCGGGGTGAGCTGGTTGACTACCACACCCAGAACATCCTTGTGGAGATCCTTGGCTAACTGGACAGACTTGATGACATCGGTGACAGCTACGAGGTCGGGGGTTGTGACAGCGATGACTGCGTCAGACGCGGCGATGACAGACCTAACCTCCTTGCCAAGACCAGCAGGGCAGTCAAGAAGAGTCAAGTCAGAGCCGTTGCGCAAGCTGTCGACCACGATATGGACGTCCTCATGGCGGGCTTTCTTGGCGTCATGGAAAGAGATGGACGCTGGAACGACGCGAATGCCCGAGGGATGCAGATACATGGCGCTCGAGACAGGATGCTCGCCATCGAGGACCTGATTGATTGTGACTGGAAGAGAAGGAGAACCAAGCTGCATGCCGACATTAGGAGAATGAAGGTCGCCATCGACGACAACAGGCAAGCGCCCGAAGCCCACTAGAGCAGCAGCGATATTGACTGCTACGGTGGTCTTGCCGACCCCGCCCTTGCCTGAAATAACCGCGACCACCTTAGTCATTCTTCTTCTCGCCGATTAGGCCCTCCACAATCGAAACGAACTCCTTGGCCTTATGGAAGTAATCCTCTATGATGTCAATGTCGATCTCGATTTCCTTGTCATCGAGATGAGCTGTCATGGTCACGTGCCTGCGATACTCGAGCGTGCGCTCGAAGGTGGCGCGGTCGACAGACCGCAGGAGCAGGTAGAAATCCATGTAAGAGGCAATAGCCGGGACATCAGTATAACACTTCTTGACCGCCTCAACCTTAAGTTTGGGGATCTTAGGAATATCCTTGACCTTCTTGGCCTTTAGAAGAGAATCGATTAGAAAATCGAACGCGTTGATGAGACGCTCAACAATGCTCTTTAGCACGTCGACTGTCCTTGTGTACTTGAGACTCACGTACATCAAGTGATCGGCACGCTTGAGCTCCTCCTTTGCATTCTCAATCGCTTCCAACATTCTGCACCACCTTTCCTACTGCATCTATGAATGAATTCGCCTTCACAATCATTGATTTTATCCCGGCCAGAGGGACTGACTGGGATTGGAACCCCCCGTCGCTGATGACCAGCCTGTTGTCAGAGGACAGCGAGATCTGCAGACCCTCGCTAGACCTGACCCACTCATTGACAAGCCGGATATCCTTAACTGTTTCATCAGTGAATTTATACCTCTTGATACAATACTGCGAGAACAAGCGAAGCTTGGTCTCAAGATGCCCAACCGGATAGGCAGGCACCCTCTTGTAAACTCTCTCATATAGCAGGATGGCGTCAACTGCCCTCTCCTGCGCGTCACGCACATTCACCAATGCTGACCGCACAACGTTCGCGTCACGGCTCATGGCAAGGATGCGGTTCACGCCATAATCAGCTACCTTAACCTTGTCTTTTGCCTGACGGAATGCCTCGGTGAAAGACTCCATCAAAGTAACGGTGTATAAAAACTATTTATATGTATCGGGGAAAAAACGGAAAAAGCGGAGGATGGGCAGAAGGATCGGGGGATGCGACTGGAACTTTTCAGAACACCACTGAGTGATGGTAACTAATCAGGTGAATCGAAGAATCACTACTGAGACTGACTCAAAGACAGGATCGCCTCAGCAAGGTCGCCATTTGAGCGTTTGATGGCTTTTTTCGCCTCTTCCTCAGACACGTTCGCTTGACCCATCACTGTCTTGACATCGTCGGGGGAGATCATCAGTTCCCTCGGGCGCTCTTCGACTGTGCCCGTGATCTGGAAAGTCAGCTGGCCCATCATGTGGACCTTTGCAACTTCAGGGTTAATTATGACGATGTCTTTGTCAGGACAGCGGATTATGACCTCAACAGCGTCGACATTCTCCTGAGAGATGCCCATCTGGCGCATCATCTGCTGCATCTGCTTCGGATTGATCTTAGGCATCATGATAAGTGGATTCAAGAAGGCGTATAAATACCCTGCGACTCATTCGACACTCCCAACGCGCAAAGCGCGCTCGGCCCAACAGGAAACGACTGGAAACAGCTCGTAAAACAGCCGGATATCCGAGACGCTTACTTCACGGTAAACCCCGGGCTTGCCAGTCGATGAAGCGATGATTCTAGTCTCTGGACGCAGATCGATATGCACACATTCATCCTCAGAGTTATCGACATGACACCAATAGGATTTACCCCCCGGTTCAACACTCATAGAAAATCGAAAGGCGGGATAAGACGCACGATCGACATAAACATTTCCTGCTAGATCAGTATCAACCGAACTCACCTGGATTATCGCATCCAAAAGCGCGCTCCATCGAGGAGTGACAGCCTGCTCTTTTAGACTAAGCATCTTTTTCCTAGACTCGTTATATGCATGATCCGCAGGCCCTTGACCAGTGACCAATGCAGCGGATCTGCGCAACCACAAGCCGAGGGATTCGTAAGGATCTTGAGAATTTTTCAGGTAAGACAACTTATAGACATCGAACAAACCCCCATCCACTGAAACGATCTGGGACCTGAAAACGGCATAACCCGGCCCAAACGACCGTAAAAAGCAGCTATCCCTACATTGCGCCACAAAACCATCCAAAGTAGAAGCAACCGAATCCGCGAAATGCCCAATGACACGCTCCACTGAATCAGCCATGCCAAACCGCAAGGCCAAGACCCTTAAAAATCATAGCCCGAACCATTGATTGCCATACATGTGGAACAATAGAACCAAAGCTATGACTAGGGCAATGACCACAAACACATGGCCTGGCTGAAGCTGCCATTTTGAATCAGAAACCTCATTGAAGCGAGTCAAGCCAGCGCTTGACATCGGCATCGAAACTCTATCATTACCCATAAGAGAAGGTGACAATAGGGACTATTTAAAGATTGGTGGAACCCGCTAGACAAGGACGTTGTATGCGCCGGGCTTAAACCGAACAGGCCCGCCAAAACAACCAGACTCTATACCTTCATGCATCGGAACAATCGGCCTTCCTGACTCTTCAAAGAAACCGGATAAGATGGGTCCGCCAACCAGATGAATAGTCTTGAACCGAAGGAGCATTTTCGGATCGAGAGGGGTCGGCGGAGCGACACGAGCGCAATCGTACATCCGTTGTTTATGAATTGGTATGTCCAGTGAAGCGGAGGAATCACGAGATTGACCAATTTCAGAGACCAAACGATCCAACCTAGAATGATCATGCACGCCACCTATGCTTATCGGGATCAGGTATTGCGATTTGGAGGACGAGCGGAGCCTGACGTCTGCACTGTCCAAATCAAGATGGAATGTGGATTTGGTCGATTCTGACGCATAACAAAAATATTTTCCGTAACCAAGATAATAAGCGAACTCGGCCCTCACCCTCAAAGTCTCACCGAGCATAGTTTTGATCTTCTTTGCTACTATTTTTGCCTGATCTGAATCAGCCACATAATCAATGGATTGGATAGCTACCCTAAGACCATTAGGTACGTGCGGGGCTTCCTTGACCCGCGATGAGTTGTATCGCCCGCTGTCCTCATCGAAAAGAAGACATTCAGCAGGAGAGAGGTACTTTACCAACGTTCTATCAGCCCAATCAGTTTTTACCAATGCGTCAACTAATCCACCGTCGACACTGACACTAAAAAAATTCAGACCATCCCTTGAGCGGACCTGTTCTTTGTCAAGGATCTGAATGCGGAGCCCAAGGAAGTCTTCGAGGAAGTTTTCCATACATGTTGAAACACGACACGGTTCATAAAGATTAGCGGAGATAATCTCGTCAAAATCCTAGAGCGTGAGAAAAAAAAAGGGGTGGCGTTACGCTGCCTTCTGTCAGCCCCGAACCAGTTGCCGCGGCCGACCCGTATCTCAGGGACGGCTGCCATATCCAACTTGGCGATGGGCTGCCCGCGCATTCAACTTAGCGGCGCATTCTGGATATACAATACCGGGATTACCCGCATGCATTCTCCAGATCGCCTTGCACAGGCCAGGACAATCGCGTTTCAGCGCATCTTGCGCGCTCGTCAACCGGTACTCGACCCTGTCACCAGGGACTTCACGGAATCCTCCTTATGCCGGGATACCCGGCGCGCACGCAAGCCGTTCGAACAAACATTTATTGATCCTCGCTGCGCTCGGATCATAAATATTTGAACCACAACAAGAGATCATCTTGTCATGCGTTTCTGTGATGGAGCCCGCAATCACTCACGCTGCCATAAGCAGTGGCCACTTCCTCCATGACGGAGGTGTGGGCAGACGTTACCTCAGTTAGACCGAAGGCCGTAAGGCCGACGGAAACCGTTGGCGCGGTCGCCACCCCAGGACCAAATACGAGAAGGATGTTTAAATAAGTGATGGAGCTGGCGGACTCTTTCACCGGAGCCGGCCAGATGGGCCAAGAATATCACTCCTTATCAAGAACCATCAACATCATCTGTTCCTTGCCCTGCCAGACAGGACGGCTGCTCGATACAGTGAAACCATTGTCCTTGACAGGCTTGAGCCAAGGGGCGACAGTCCTTGAGAGGATAGCCACCTTGCCCTTATTATTTAGGATGTAGCCGCATTGATGCAGGAACTCCTTATAGACACCATCAAGCCTAGATTGAGGGGTGATCTTAGACGACATGGTTGGGAAGGTCGCGATGCAGTCGAGGCCCGCTTTGCCAAACTTCACATCAAGCCACTCGACATCTAGCTTGCTGAAGGTGATCAGCTTCTCGACACCAGCTATCTTGGCGTTCTTCTTAGATGAGCTGATCGACTTGAAAGACTCATCCATCGCAGTGATAGACAAAGGATCCTGGCAAGCAGCCTTATCCACCTCCTCAAGGATCGACTTGACATCGACATCTCTCCAGACCTTCGATCTGGTGAAGAACAGGCGCTCTTTCGCGAACTTATTCGCGCTAGCGCCAGACGCCCACAAAGCCGCCTCGACAGGGACAGTGCCAGCCTGGCAGAAAGGATCGAGAATCGAAGAGTTAGGAGTCCAGCCAGACTCCCGCACAAGCGCGTATGCAAGCGGAGCCTTGATAGCCTGACCCTGGAGGAAAAGACGATAAGGACGCTTGGCCAGATCATCACCTGACAAGTCCAGGCCAAAAGCCAATCTGTCGTGGCCGACGTAAGCGGAGATGAGCACGTCAGGCTCCTTAAGGTTGACGACCGCACCGGTCTTGTCCTTTATCATGCCACCTACCATCGCGGCGATATCAGGCGATGGAAGATCCTCTTCTCCGACTTTAGTTGCGCGGGCAGCGAAAGACAGGCCATTTGGCAAGATAGACTGCCAGTCAGCCCCGGACACCATATCCTGGAAAGAACCCTCAAGGTCCAGTTCTTTAGACGGGGCCAATTCAGCTGCAGAGACAATCACTTTAGAGACAGATTGGGCGCGATAGGAGAAACGGATAGCATCCTTGATATCCTTAACATCAAAAGCGATCCAGCCATCGCCGGACTCCGCCTTCTTTGAAATGATCTCCTTGACATCAAGACAAGCGACAGGCTCAATACCTCGCGGGACCACACAGAAGATTCTCATGGGAAACGCGGATTACCCTCCGGACTGAAAGGATCAGGATCTTGGGGAAGTATCGGAGGAATGCCGCTCGCTGGATCAGGCAATGGCGAGTAAGGATCAGGAGTCTCACTAGAGAGGACCGGAGCATCAGCTAGACCATCTTGATCATCACCAGAATCATCTTCCAAGAATGGCCCTTCTCCATTACCACCTGAAGATGAGACATCATCAGAATCGGGGGCCTCACCAGCACCCTCATCGTTTGGAGGAGCATCATCGCATTCATCCTCTTCGACCAAATCTCCTGAAGGAGGAACATCCTTATCCGGACCCAGAATGGGATGGGCTGACACACTCTCCTTAGACTCCTCATCAAGCTCTACTATGGTCGCAGAGACTAAAGAATCATCATCTTCAAGGCGCATCACACGGACACCCTGAGTGGCACGGCCGATGATAGAGATGCCCTTGACCGGAGTGCGTATGATGATGCCATTTCTTGAGATCAGCATGACCCCGTCAGAGTCCGACACTGACTGGACAGACACGACCTTGCCATTCTTATCCGTGATCTTGAGATTGATTACACCGACGCCGCCCCTTGATGTCAGGCGGTACTCACCAACATCGGTACGCTTGCCAAAGCCCTTCTGGGTCACAGTGAGTACAGACATGCCAGGATCAGCGATCAGGATGCCGACTACTTTATCAGCGCCCTTGAGTTTGATGCCACGCACGCCCATCGCTGTGCGACCCATATCACGGACATCAGACTCGTCGAACTTGACGGCCATGCCCTGTTCAGTGGCCATCAAAATCTGCTTCTTGCCATTAGTGAGCTCTACACCCACAAGACGATCGTCAGGCTGCAGCGAGACCGCGACAATACCGCCCCTCCTCCGGTTTGAGAAGGAGTCTAATGCCACCTTCTTGACAGTGCCCTTGGCGGTCGCCATCAAGATGAAATGATTGGGATCATATGAGTTCACAGGGATGCAAGCAGTAGGCTTCTCATCCTGATCGAGCGCCAAGATGTTGATCAAGGCTGTGCCCATCGCAGCACGGCCAGCCTGAGGCACATCAAAGACACGCAGCCAATGCACCTTGCCCTTATCAGTAAAGACCAATAGAGTGTCGTGCGTATTGGCGATGAAGACCTTTTCAATGAAGTCTTCTTCCCTAATCGACGCGCCAGTCACACCGCGGCCGCCGCGCTTCTGCTGACGGTAAGTGTCAACAGGCAGGCGCTTGATGTAACCCGCATGAGAGAGAGTGACGACTACATCCTCCGGCTTGATGAGCTCCTCGACTTCCAGCTCGCCGCCTCCGCGCTCGATCCTCGTGCGGCGGTCATCGCCAAAATCCTTGATCAGGGCCGACATCTCCTCCTTGATGACATTGAGGAGCTTGGGCCTTGAAGAGAGCAGGTCAACTAGGAACGCGATGCGCTTGACAAGATCCAACTGCTCATCACGGATCTTGTCCTGCTCAAGCGCAGTGAGGCGCTGGAGGCGCATCTCAAGGATGGCCTGGGATTGAGCGTCAGTGAGAGAGAAATTGGCCTGAAGGCCCATCTTGGCCACATCAGCAGATTTCGAGCCCTTGATTACGGCGACCACTTTGTCAATCTGGTTTAAGGCGATGATTAGCCCCTCAAGGATATGGCTTCGCTCGCGGGCCTTTGTGAGGTCGAACTGCGAGCGGCGGGTAACCATCTCGAAACGGTGGTCGATGAAATGCTGGATCATGTCCGCCAGAGGCAGAGTGCGCGGCTGATTATTGACAAGAGCGAGATTGATGATGCCAAAAGTGGTCTGCAAGCGGCTATGCTTGAAAAGCTGGTTCTGAACAACATCAGGATTGGCGCCAGCCTTGAGCTCGAAGACGATGCGCATGCCATCACGATCAGACTCATCACGGATGTCCATTATGCCTTGGACGACCTTGTCGCGAACCTGCTTGGCAATATCCTCGATAAGGACGGACTTGTTGACCTGGAAAGGGATTTCAGTGACGATCAAGTTCATGCGCTCGGCTTTTCGCTCCTCGACATCGATCTTGGCCCGGACAACAACCTTACCCCTCCCAGTGCGGTAAGCCTGCGCGATGCCACCATCATCCATGATGATGCCACCAGTAGGGAAATCTGGACCAGAGACGTGGCGCATCAGGCCATCAGCGTCGAGGCCTGGCTCGTCGATCTTGGCGATCACAGCGCCACAGATCTCCTTGATGTTATGAGGAGGGATGTTAGTCGCCATGCCGACTGCGATGCCAGCCGAGCCGTTGATTAGAAGATTCGGGAATTTGGAGGGGAGGACAGTAGGCTCCTTGATGGAACCATCGAAATTAGGAGCAAACTCTACAGTCTCCTTGTCAATATCCTGAAGAAGCTCCTCAGAGAGTTTAGTCATGCGAGCCTCGGTGTAACGCATGGCCGCGGCAGCATCGCCATCGACAGAACCGAAGTTACCCTGACCATTGACCAAAGGATACCTCAAAGAGAAGTCCTGGGCGAGCCGCACCAAAGTGTCATAAATAGCAGAATCACCATGCGGGTGATATCTGGCCATACAGGTACCGACTACGTTAGCGGACTTGCGGAAAGGCTTGTTATGGAGCAAGCCAGACTCGAACATGGTGTAGAGCACCCTGCGATGAACAGGCTTGAGGCCGTCTCTTACGTCGGGTAGGGCTCTACCTACAATAACGGACATGGAATAATTTAGATATGACTGCTTCATCTCCTGCTCGATCAATCGAGAGACGATCTGCTTTGCCGCGGGTGAATCCGCAGGCTGAACCTGTTCTTTCTCTGCCATGTTTATCGACTATAAATCAACTGTTTTATTGACACACAGAACCGCCGAGCGTTTATAAGCGTTGCGGTGGGAGAATGGTGATTTATCGACGACAAAAATGACCCAGAATGACAGCGACGAGGGGGCGTCTGACTGGGCAGCGCCAGAGAGCTTATGAGGGCCAGCTAACGAAATATGGACGGTCAAGAGGAAACTATGTGCGTCGACACCTTGAAAGCCTTGCCACAGTAGACGCACTTTCGGGATTTGCCTGCAAGACCGGGCTTTGCGGGAAGGTATTTTTGGTCGTGGCCGCAATTAGGACAGCGGAGAAGCAGAATTATCGAATTGGTCATTTGGAATTTCCTTCTTTAGAAGATTCTTTTTGCGCAGGACTTCCGTTTGGAGATGCATTTAGCTGAGCATCTTCAGCAGGATCTTCAGGAGAGGGTTCTTCTACTATTATGCCGGAATTCTCCTCCACAACCTCGTCGGGGGACACTTCAGCCTCCACATCGCCTGCGCCGCCCAGGATCTCAGCGACACGGCGGTCGACATCAGAATCATCTTCATCCGATGTCTTAGCTCCCGCTGCTTCGCCCTCTTCTGGCCCACCTCTGACAAGAGAAGACGGCTCCTCTACTTGCATCTCGCCCAAAGCCACGACTTTTCCACCAACGATCTCCACCTTTGGCTTGGTGGAGACTATGTCTAGTTCGCCTAGACGGTTGTGCAGGATCTTGACGTCTGACTGCGCCGGCTCGTCAGCGATCTCAACAGGCTCATCGTAAGTGTCGAGCTCATGAGGCAGTCCCTTATCGTCTAGTATCTCGATCACAGGATGCGCCTCTATCGACTTTTCGAGCGCCACGATCTTAGCCTGTGATTCAGCCTTATGCGCCTCCTCCATGGCTTTTTGGTTCTCCTTGCTCTTCTGGATCTCGGCTTTCTTGGACTTTAAGGCGAACTCTGCCTGCTCGACTTGAGATTCGAGCTCCTGGACAGACTTGAACTTCTCGCGCAAGGCCTCCTCAGGAAGATCAAAGTAGTCAAAAAATTTCTGGGCGAGAGTGATCTCCTTTGTGCGGCCAGCCTTCTTGCGAGTGATATACCCCTCTTCTTCAAGGAGATCAAGATGATCGTAAGCCTTGTTAGTTCGGATCTTGATGAGGTCTGACTGCAGGATTGGGTTCTTGTAAGAGATGACGGCCAAAGTTTCCATCACGGACTTCTTGAGTTCTGTCTGAGTGACAATCTTGCGGACAAAGGGCATGAACTGCTCCTTTACTGTAAGCTTCCAGGCAGGACCATCCTGGATGACCATCAAAGAAGAGTCAGCAGAGGCATAGCGCTCCTTGAGCTTTTTTAGGCCCGCCTCGATAAGAGTGACAAAATCCTTCTTGTTGCACATCTTGGCGATGTCCTCGATCGGAACCTTCTTTCCGGCGGCGAAAAGGACCGATTCAATGCGCTTGAGGAGGTCCTCATCCACTTCAAGCATTGATTGAGCCTTGTTAAGGCGAAAATCTTGACCTGGCGGCTCCGATCGAACATCAGACATAGGATCGTCTGAAGACTCGCGTGAGCCTTGCTCGACAATATCGTCACTCATCATCTATCACCCCGAAGAATATCGACAGTCGCGTCCTGATTTATATGATTACCGATTTGGAACAGTATTCCCGAACTCGCCCGCCTGATGGCGGGACTCGTTCAGGGAATACTGTAG
>JBBSWF010000149.1:0-9860 GCA_038046365.1 Nanobdellota archaeon | reverse complement strand
CTACCTACTCATACGCAGCAAGTAACGCCAAAAGATATGGGTACAGGTGAGGGGTCGCCCCAACCGGGGAGCCAGCCTCTTCTGAGGAGCAGTTGGGTGTTTTGCAGCTGGCGGACTGGGGAGATTTTCACCGGAGCCGAAGTGGGGGATTATTGAGACGGTGTAAGAAGTAAGAGGTGTATGAATCTTTAGAAGTAGATAGATACAAAAACAAAAAAATGAAAGGTTAGATTCCTTAGTTCTTGATCTACTTTGTTCCGATGTAGGTCGCGAGGTTGCTCCAGATGCGCTTGCCGCCGGTTGTCTGCTTGAACAATGGGGCGTCTTTGCGTTCTCTCCTCGGCTGCAGTGAGTAGTCAGTCACGGGCAATGGCTTCTCTAGCTTGGCTAGTCCTGCTACTAGCTTGACTCTGACAACTCCTGGCTTGCTGATTCCGAGCCTGCTTGGCAATACGTCGCATTGCTCGTAGTGGGCTAGGCAGCGTCCGAGGCGCTGGCACCAGGATTGGCCGATATCAAGACACTTGTTGGAGTATCTGTTTCCGCCGGTCGAGATCATCCTTACTGCCTTGACCACCGGGATTGTGCTTTTCGCACCGGAGTCTGATACCAGTGTTATCGGTTGGCTCTTAGCCGTTTCAAATGCGTACGCGATCGACGTAAGCATCAAGAGGCTGAGCATTGCTATGCTTAGTAGTTTCTTCATGTTTTCCACCTCCCGAATTCGGGTATTGGAGACTGTTAACGCTTCTATTTAAAAAGCTTGCGAAGATGCATGGTTTCCGGGCAGTCCTTGCCATCCCCGGCAAGTGATTGCCAGTGCTGTCTTTTAAGGGTTTATAGAAACATTTTTCACCCCAAAAGCAGGATGGACCGATATGGCAGCGATCATCAAGGTCAGCTCGAGGTCTGCGGTTGGCAAGGCTGTCGAGGTCCTCAAGTCCGGCGGCCTGATCGTCTTTCCTACTGAGACGTCTTATGGTCTTGGCGCTGACGCATACAACAAGAAGGCTGTTGCAGCCACATTCAGGGCAAAGCAGAGTCAGCAGGCAAAGCGCATCAGCGTGATGGTAGCTGACAAGGCTATGGCAAAGAAGTTCTTCAAAGTCACTCAAAAAGTCGAGGCGCTAATCGATGCCTTCCTTCCAGGCCCGCTCACTATCATCACAAAAGGCAAGTCGTTTCGCATCCCCGCTTATGGTTTCTGCCGTCGGCTCGCTAAGGCATTTGGCCGTCCGATCACATCTACTTCAGCCAACCGCGCGGGCCATGGTGATTGTTACCAGATCAGCCAAGCGATAGAGTCGCTCGATGGTGTCGGTCTCTTCATTGATGGTGGCCGTCTTCCAAAGCGCAGGACATCCACGGTATTTGACGTCGACAGCGGCACGATCATAAGAGAGGGCCCGATTAGCAAGAGAGCTATTGAAAGAGTTCTTCTCGATAATCACTAGAAATCTTTTTAAGGGGTCCAGTGTGTCCGTCTGATTAGTGGGAGCGTAGTATAACTTGGCTAGAATAGCTGGCTCCAGTCATGGAGCGATGAGCTGCGGAAAGCCGTGGCGATGACAAAAAACTATGGTCTGTTGAAGCTCACGCTTCAAGGAAGAGACCAGCGGATCTGGGTTCAAATCCCAGCGCTCCCACTTTTTTCTGATCGCGCGCGTCTCACTTCTTTCCCGATCTCGTCGATTGTGGAGCCACGAACTTTTTCTCGTCGTTCTTGATTGGCTCGATCAGTATTTCTTGCCCTTTGTTGTTGTAGGCCTCTACCAGCGCGTCGCGGAGTATGATGTGCGATGGGCTGGTCTCATAGATGTACAGCCAGCTGAGGATGGGCTTGTCCGGGTCGCATTCCGAGAGTATCTTGTCTAGCTGGTGGAACATTATCGCCGCCATTAGAGGTGTCATCTTTTCAGTGAGCTGAGGCGGGCGCGCGCTCGGCTCGAGCTTTGGGGCGATGATATTGGCGATCCCGTCTGGCACGTTTATCGTGTACATCCTGCCTGAGGTTTTTTGTGCCTTCGTGTACAGCTCGAATATCCTGTCCGGGTGCGATTCGTTCTTTAGCGGGTCGCAAGAATACGGGTACATAGGTATGTAGTAGAGTTTCATTTTGATCGCTCGATGCAGAGATGGAAGCGCCCAGCCCTTAAAAATACGTTTGACATTCAATCCCCTCGCACGAGCCTATTCGTCAGGTCGGACGAGATGTAGATCTTCAGCGGCACCGATCTATACTCTAGTGCTCGCTGTATAGCACCCCTTATGATATAATGTCCCTGATCGTGCCTGATGAAGAGGTACGCCGAATCTATCCCTTCGCCTTTCTTCTCGATCAGGTCATCGAGCTGCCGGTTTATCAGCCGCTCGAGCGGCTGGAGTATCCGGTCTGGCAGCGTCTTTGGCGGCGTGTCCGGCGTCAGTATCGCTCGCGTCAGTCCATCGCTGTGGGATATGCTCGAGAAATGATAGTTGACACTAGAAGATTGCTCTCTCCAATAGACTCGCGCGACGAGTCCTGCGTGTGCCAGTCGATACTGAGCAGGCAGGCTATAGATGTGCAACGGAACCAGCAGAAGGTTCATGCAAGGAAAGAAGTGAGGTCATCATTTCTTCTAGAGGGATATGCAGTATATGCTTCCGAAGTATATTGAAAAGTATTGTTAGTACTGCCTTCCGGGTCTCGGGCTTTGCTTGAATTTCGCGATCATTCGCTCTAGTTCATCGACCCTCTGCATCAGGTGCAATTTGTTCTGGTCGGACTCAAGCAGTTTCTTATGGTGTTCGCTCAGTTCGAAGTCCTGCGATTTTATACGTTGTGAGATGAGCACCATTTTTCCCATCTCGACGTTTATCTGTGATAGCAACTCTCCGTGTTTTTCTATCTCGTGCCGCATCTTCTCGTAGTGCGACTTGTCAAGCTCAAGCGCTTTGGTGTTGGTCGTGAGCACCGTGCTTATCTCCTGGTTGAACTTGTCCATTATCTTGCTTTGCACCTGTCGGTTAAACATGCGGAATTCCTCAAGCTCGGCCCGTATGTCTTCTTTTAGTTTGTTGAGTGTCTGTGTGGCTGACAGGAATGTGGATAGCAGGTCGCTTTGAGTGTCGTGGAGTTCTTTCATGCGTACCGATTCAGTTTTGTAATCTTCTGTTAGCTTGCGAAGCTCAAGAGACAGCTCTGACATGTCTCTTTTGAGTTCGTCGACTTCGCCGCGCACAGACAGCACGCCTTTGATCTTGTCTATCATCGACGGTTTGGATTAACCAGGGTTATATAAAGTGTGCAGTTAGGAGTATCGTCCTATTTCAGAATTTCAGTTGCGTGCCAAGTTTTGGCACAAAATAGGGCTTCTTGCATAATTCTATGATGTATTCTACTTCCGCAGGCGATCTCCAGAACTGCAGGGGCTTCAATCTTGCCAGGCTCACGACCCTCTTCTTAGAATCAAGCCCGACCACGTCGATTGGGTACAACACTCCGACCATGTGCAATGCCACCCTGCTCGCCCATGGGAACACAAATACCAGGTTTTTTCGCTGCGACAGGATGAGTCCGCGTGCTTTCTTCCACATAGACGAGCAGATGAGCGCGTCTTTGCAGACTGTCCTTCCGCTTATGGATTCTTTGATCGTGACCATTGTGTCTTCCGGCGCAAGGCTTTTGTCATCAGCCGCGCTTAGAGGTATTTCATGAAGTTGAGCTTGATGTATTTGATGAATGCGATCTCTTCTGCTTTCTCGCGTAAGTGGCCTTCCATGGTCCCTCCAGTCTTGTTGGCGTTGATGAAGTCCTGCAGCGCGATCTCCCGGTTCGACAGGAACGCCGCAAGCTCGTCCTCTGACGTGATGTTCCTCTTTCGGATCATGTCCTGGAAGACTAGGAACTTGTTGGTCTTGAGCCGAGTCGGCACTTGCTCTTCTACATATTTGATGAATCCGCGGCTGTCCATTATGAGTACAATATCAGTAGGAGTATAAAATCATAGCGATGTGCTGCAACACTTCAGCTTCCTGAAGCAGGTGGTGGATGATGGCCTCAATTGTGCTTGCTCGCCCATTCTCTGACCTTATCCGCAGAGAGAGTGTTGATAACGTCTTTTTTCTCGCACCAGCCTCTCCGTGCGTTGCATGCTCCAAATTCAAGGAAGCGGAAGCTGTCTGTGGCGTGGCTGTCGCTTGATATCGATACGCGGACTCCGCGCTTGACGCACTCGCGCACCATGGAAAAGTCCAGGTCGAGCCGATCTGGCTGCGAGTCTATCTCAAGCGCTTTGCCGTGCTCCTTGCATGCGTCGATCACGGCGTCAAGTTCTATCTCATAGCCGGGCCTTTTTCCGATGAGCCTGCCTGTCGGGTGTCCGATGATGTCGATGTGAGGGTTTGATATCGCGGTCACTAGGCGGCGTGTTGCTTTGGCACGATCGTTGCCAAGTCCCAGGTGTATGCTCGCGACTACGATGTTGAACTTCTTGAGCGTGGAGTCAGGCATGTCAGGCGTTCCGTCTTCCATGATGTTGAGTTCGCATCCATGGAGTATCTGGAATCCGCCCAGTCTCTTTGAGAGTCCGCGCAATTCTTCTGCCTGTTTCTCGAATCTCTTAGGAGTCAGCCCGTTGGCGATCTTGAGTTTCTCTGTGTGGTCTGTGAGCGCGATGTATTCCAGCCCGTGTGATGCCGCTGCCTGTGCCATCTCAAGTATCGATGCTGTTCCGTCGCTCCATGTGCTGTGGGTGTGCAAGTCTCCGCGCAGGTCGGATAGCTCGATGAGTTTGGGCAACCTGCCTTCTTGCGCCGCTTTTATCTCGCCGTTGTCCTCGCGCAGTTCCGGCTCAATGTATTCCATCCCGAGCTTTTTGTAGATCTCTTCTTCTGTCTTGCAGGCCGCATTCTTGTTTCCTTTGAAGAGCCCGTATTCTGAGAGTTTGTATCCTTTGGAGATGGCTATGCGACGAAGCGCTATGTTGTGGTTCTTCGATCCGGTGAAGTATTGCAGCGCCGATCCCCACTGTGCCGGTTCGAGGACGCGCAGGTCTGCGTGCGGCCCGTTGCGTAGCTCTATCGTGCTCTTTGTAGGTCCGCTCGCGATGGTTCGCGCCGCTTCTTTCATTCCAGTAAACGCGCTCATCAGTTTTTTTGGATTCTTTGTCGTGACAAGGATATCTATGTCGCCAATTGTCGATGATTTTCTCCTAAGCGATCCTGCGTATGCGATGTTTGATACAGGTCCGGCTTTCTTGATGGTCGCGATTATCCTTTCTGCAATAGGCAGGGCTTGTGAGAGGAGCATCCGTCCGCGTGCTTTTCGCGCGAATTGTATCCCGGATAAAATCTTCTCTTGCATTGCTTCTCCAAAGTGCTCAAGTATTGCTATCTTTCCCGCTCGCGCCGCTTTCTCGAGGCTTGTCAGATCGGTCACTTTCAGTCTCTTGTAGAGTATCATCGCCCTTTTCGGGCCGAGTCCTTCGACTGCGAAAAGCTCGTCGGCTTTGATGGGTAGGCTCTTCTTGAGCCTCTCAAGGTAAATCGACCGCCCGTTGTGGAGTATCATCTCGTTGATGTGCAGGGCTATTCCTTTGCCCACCCCCGGCAGCGCCTCGAGGCCCCCGCGCTTGGCTACATCTTCTACTTCTTCCGACCAGCGCTCGACAGTCTGTGCCGCTCGCCGATATGCCTGCGGCTTGAATGCAACGTCCTGCATCTCCATCAGGTCGGCGATCTGGTAGAGGATGTCTGCAATCTCTTGATTAGAGGTCATTTAGGGGTTTAATCCGATCAAGTCCGTATTTAATTATTGCCTCGAAAGGGACAAAACCTGTTTCAGAGCATCGTCCGTGCTAAACAACCGATAGACCGCTTGAACTCGGTTATAGCGGATCGCATAATTTATTGAACTTTTGTGCGATTCGCTAGAATCGCAAATCACAGTATCCATAGTTCAATAATCAATGCGATTTGCGATTAGATATCCGACCCGACTAATGAATGTCCGGAGAATTCTCCGCCGTATGATGATTTTTTTGTCCTGACCCATTCGTCGGCTTTCTTGAGCAGGTCCTGTTCGTTCTTGAACGTGATGGCCTTCATGGCTGTCGTGTAGTCTAGCCACCGGAAACCGATGTGCTCGTTGCTTAGCACAACGTTTTTGGATGGTGATTGCACAAGGAAGAACACGACCTCTTTGTATATCGGCGCTTTCTCTTTGTTTGTGAAGTAGTAGTTGATGCTTCCTTTGAATCCGCCGAGCATAAAGACGTGCTGCAGTCCGGTCTCTTCGTAGAGCTCGCGAAGCGCAGTCTGCTCTTCGGTTTCTCCTTTCTCGATGTGGCCTTTGGGGAATCCCCAGTGGCCTGATTGATAGTGCAAAAGAAGGTACTTCGGCGCAGCGCCTTCTGCCTGATGATAGACGATTATCCCTGCGCTTTTCTCGGGCGTCGGCATATCCCGTCGGTTGCCAGTGGGATATTTATTAGTATCGTGTGGGGATTTCAGGCCATCGGCGCCATTATCTACCTTTCGCCATCTTCTCTATCTCTCCAGAAGTAGTGGCCTGCTCGGCGTTCTTGTCATCTCTCCATCTCACCAAGCGAGGGAATCGTATCGCCAGCCCCTTCCCGTCCAGTTCAGAGCATGTGTGCGTCGGGCTTCGTGTCAGTTCTGCCCCCAGCACTTCGCATACCTGCCCTGGCTTGAACCACACGTCAGGCTCTTCGACAGATTTAGCCGCCACATTATTCGGTTTTTTTCTGGCCCGGTATTTCCCGAGCCTCTTCTCTAGCCTGCCTAATTCCAGATCGGTAAATCCCGACCCTAGTTTGCATATCGTCTCGTATTGGTCCGTTTTATCGTTATACGTCGCGCAAAGCAGCGCCCCGTACTTGCCGGCCCTTTTCCCCCGTCCCAGGTATGCCCCGACCACTACAAGATCAAAAGTGTCTTGCATCTCCTTTGAATACTCGCGCTTCCATTTGATCCACAATGTCCCTCGTGATCCTGCCTGATACACGCCCTCCGCGCCAGCGTTCTTCGCGATGATCCCTTCGCATCCGCGCTCTAGAGATTCGTTGAAGAAGTCCTCGACTTTGTCGATGTCAGAGGTCACCACATTCCGCGCGAGGGTGATTGTCCTGCCTTTTCCAGGCCCGGATATTTTCACTATTGATGCCAGAGCGTTTCGTCTCTGGAGGTAAGGCGCATTGAGGTACGTCTTTCCATTCAAGTATAGCAGGTCGAAGAGGAACAGAGTCACCGGTATTGACTTAGAGTATTCTTCCACGTCATGTTTGCGTCTTCGTTTCATCAATTTTTGGAACGGCTCTAGGTTTCCGGCCTTGTCCACTGCGCAGCATTCTCCTTCGATCACGTAGCTCTTTGCTTTCAGGCGCTTGAGCAGAGCCTGCGCCACGTCCGGGAACTGCTCAGTTATCACATCGAGCCTTCGCGAGAACAGTGTCAGCCTCTTCCCGTCAAAATGCGCCTGCATTCTCTCGCCGTCGTATTTCTCTTCAGCGCAGATCAGGTCCATCCTATCTTTTATCGATGCGATGGAGTCTGTCCTGCTGGCGAGCATCATCTTTATGGGCCGTCCGGGCTTGACCCCGATCCTCTTTATGCCAGCAAGCCCGCGTCTCGCGCAAGTCTCTGCTATCCATCCGACATCAGGGCAGATGTTATACGCGGATTCGAGTTCTTTGCGTTTGTCTTTGCCTCCTAGAAAAGCCATCGCCAGCGCGTCAAGGACTGTCATCGTCCCTGCTCCCAACCTTAACTGGCCGCACACGAACCTGACCAGATATTTCGCCTCGAGCGGCGTGCAAGATTTGAGCATCTTGGACAGTATCGTGATCTTCGATTCCTGGCTCCCCCCTCCGATTGTGCCGGCGAGTTTGTTGAGCACGTGAAATACTTCTTTTAGTCCGAGCGTCGCCTTCCGGGCATTAGCGAGCGGCTCAGCTGCCGATCCGGCGTCCCCTTTTTTCTTCGCAGCAGCCCCGACTGAAGAAGCATCCTTCCCGTAGGCGTCGGCTATCGCCCGGACAGCCATCTTTTCAGCGAACCCGACGACAATCCCTTCGTACGGCGACGCCAGCTGCCCTTCCATGAGGTTGCAAACTATGCCTACTTCATCGCAAGGAGTCTTCTTGAGTAACGCGGCAAGTATAGACCGCATCTCGTTCCCTGATCGCGTCTCTTCGATCCGCGAGAACGCCTCGCAGAGTTCTGAAAATAGCATCCATTATCTATCGGCGGGTAGATATTTAATGGTTATTATGATGAAAATAGTGCGCTTGCACTCTATCGCTTCTGGCTCCAGTTCTGGCTCAGAATTCCTTGTCCATTACTTCGATCAAAGCTATCATGGATTGTGTTTGGCGATCCTGTTTCATGATGAACTGGAACCAGTATGGAGGTCTGGCCGGCGCTTCGGCAGTCAGGCATTTTGCGATCGGGTCTATGTGCGAGTCTCCAAGCATTGCGCCTTTCATGCCGTCCAATGACTGCATCTCTTTGATCTTTGGCGCGTAGAATAGATGGTCTCGCAATCCAGATAGGTAATCGTTCTCGAATTTGATCGCGGCCTCAAAACACCCTCGCAGAAGTTCTGGCTGAGACATGAGGAAATAGAATATCTTTGGCAGCTTGCCGATGACCGTTTCGACATCAATGCCCCTATAATATGCAGTGACCTGCTTTCCGTGATTCAATGAAGCAGTCATGTTCAAGAAGAAGCTCTCGGGGTCAGGACTGGCGGCCTGAATATTCGGATATATGGTGAGCATCTGCATCATCCCAAATAACGATGGAGACATCCCCTGGATCTTCAATGCGTCTGCATAATCTGTGTTCTCATCTAGGTATACGAATCTTCCTTTGAAATTTCTTGATGTGAACCCTTCGAAAGTGTCAGGTTTCATGGAATTTATCGTTCTCCAACTGTATTCACTTGCTTCAACGCATAGATAAGACATTCCGGCAAGTGTTTTCTCCAATGCGTTTAACTTTGTCGCGATCTCATCCCTTGTGACGCCATCTTCGCCAGCGCGATAGATTGGAGCATGTGTCACTCCGATAAGGAGCAGGTTTGGTGCGCACTGAACATAGCGTGGAGTCGTGCGAAATCCCAAGCCAGGAGTGTCTTCTACCATGATCTGGGAGAAAGACCGTGATTTATATCATTGCGCCTGTATCACCAAAACTATTTTAAACATGGTATCCGATTAATGGCACAGGATGATCTATACCCCTCAAAAGCAGCCTAAGCAGGCCATGATTCTTGTCACGGTAATCGCCTTATTAGGCGCTTTCGGCGGCTACTTCCGGCATAAGTTTCTGATGGTCGTCGCTCTGCTGTTCTGGATGCAATACACTGCCATTCTATCTTATATTCAGTTCAAGAAGAACCGCAGATACCCAATGACCACGTTCACATCTGCTCTATTGAATCCTCAGTTGAGGTTTTTCCTCTTCGAGTTCCTGGCGATCATCGGGCTGTGGTCGATATTCAAGTACAATACGATGTCTGCGGGTTTCTCCGCTTTGATCGCATGGTGGCTCTTCGCGCTGAATTTCTTTGTTTACTATTCTAGAAAGCGCAAGAAGTGAGTGGGATTCAGTGTGTTCTACAGGTTCAATGCTTGGTCGAACATCTCTTTGATCATCCGGGCGTTGCGGTCCTTTTGGCTCTCAATCGTTTTCCGGTATATGTCAAATCCAAGTTCATTGGCTTGAGTGAGTCCAATTGGTATGTATCCTAGCGATTGAACAAACCTGGCTGAAGTAGTGTTTTGCACAGGAGTGTTGCATATTAGAGCTTACCGCATAATAAAATGCCATATTTTATATAGTGGGATCTATCCGTT
>JBBSWF010000148.1:0-5634 GCA_038046365.1 Nanobdellota archaeon | reverse complement strand
ATTCGGCCTAAAGGCCGGGGGTTTAAACCCTAGCTCGCTACGCTCGCTCTAATTTGTATCTCTTTCTTTGATTAACGGGCTCTTATATTCACACCGCCTCATACCTCGTCCCTTTGGTCGAGCCGAACCGCTTGAGCAATCCCTTCTCCGTTAGGTCTTGCAGGTCGCTCTCAGCGGTCGTGTCAGAGACACTGTTCACCTTGCGGTATTCCTTGTTGGTGACTTGATTGTTCTCCCTCGCGTAGGTCAGGCCTTTCCTCTGCCTCTCTGTCAGCCCCGACGGAGCAGACACCGCGACGTCCTCGAACAGCTTCTCTGCGCCGAACGCTTCGATGCCCTTTAGGATCATGTTCGGACCGATCAACCCTCCGATGAACAATAGGACGGTGTAGGTCACCTTGACCACGCTCGGGACAGTGCCTAGCTCCGCCATCAGCCATGCGCCGATGCTTCCGAAGAACGCGGCGAAGATGATCTCGATGAATATGCGCTTCCATGCAGGCTTGAAGAATCCATCTTTCTTATACTTGAGATACACAGCGAGAGAGACGCGCGTGACAGCGCCGAAGACAGTGAAGAACACAAGGCGTGAGATAGTCTCTGGCGGACCGAGGACGCTGACCAATGAGACCAGCAGGCCATAGGCATAACTGAAAAAAGCGGCGAAGCCGCCAAGGGTGCCAATCATCTGACAACACCCCTGGCGGCGACGCCCACCTTTGACCTGCTCCTGCCGTTGAACAGGACGAACTCGTCGAAGACCATAGTGACAAGATAGCCTCCGATAAACCCAAGCAGCACACCACTCGCGGCAGTCTTAGGTCCGAGCGTGGCGAACACGCCATACAGCGCGCCGCCTGGGCCGAAGGTGATCCCCCCAAGGATCCCAGCGATCCAACCGAACCACTTCCAACCCGAGCTGCCCAGGGAACCCCCTGAAGAGACAAGCTCTCCTTCGCTCCCACTATTCTTCGCCCAGCCGCCAAGCAGACCGCCCGCGGCAGCGTACCATGCCAGATTCATTCTATCCACCTTCTTACTGTTGTTTTCTTATCGCCGCGACGAAGGACACTGCCTCCACCCGACCCCTCCAATACCTGGCGGAATGGCTTTAAGATGACTATATATCGTTATATAACTATATGGACCTTTCTTTATATATGCCCCATCCCTTTCCAAGCCCAACCCCATTCTGTCTAGTAAAATGCGAAATTATATATCCCCCCTAGGCCAAAAAACCCTACATGAGGCTGTCAAAGACCAACCTTTCGGTGTTCGAGAGGATCGCTGAAGGGAAAACCTCGATACCTGACATAGCCCTCTCGATCAAGAAGAGCAGGGCACAGACGTACCGCGCGGCGAACGACCTTGAGCGCGAAGGGCTAGTGGACATAAAACGCGGCACATTGACGCTCTCCGGCACAAGCCACGCGAGCCTGCTGCTGCAGCTCCTGTCCACCAATCCAGGAATCGCAGCGCCGATGTCAGGGACAGGGATAACCATACTTCTTGAACTGCTAGAACCCAAGAGCCTCGACGAACTGACCGACGCGGCAGGGATAGGCCGCGCGATGATGTACCGGAAGATCAAGGACCTGACCACAATCAAAGCAGTGGCCAAGGACCAGGACGGGACCTACTCACTCGACAGGACAGCACAGCCAAAACTCGCCGAATTCCTCACAGAACTGCGCGAGCACGAGATGACGACAGACCCACGTGTGCCAGCCGGCTCTATAATATACTACAAGACCAGACGGGAGATCCTCTTCTCGACAAAAGCGCTGACAGACGCCACACCGACAGGATTCTCAGCGTACAGCGACTACGGGATCAAGACAGACCTGCCCGCCAGATACTTCCGCCTGCCAAAGAAACGCCTGACGATGAAAGAGGTCTTTCGGGACTCTCTACGCATCGCCGAGAGAGAACCGACAAAGCCACACCTGACCTGGCTAGCGATATTCCACCTCAAACACAAGAGCGAAGCAGGAAGCGAGATGCACCCGATAATCGGCAAGATAAACGCGGTGATGCGGGGGGAGGACGTCGAGGGGTATCCGACTTTCAGGGAGGTGAGGGGGATCGGGAGATAAGGGAGAGGGTGGGGAAGGAGAGGGCGGGATGAATCCAGCCTAGCAAACATTTAAAATCTTGGACTCTAGATCGGTTTTATGGCAAACGGGTATCGCAGGGATTTAGTAGTCATCGGAGGAATTGTAGGTCTGCTTGTTGGTCTATTTGTGATACCCAAGTTGAGTCTTGTAGTATTCGGGCCAGCATTTTACCTGATGTTCATAATAATGGGGTCCCTTATCGGACTTGCCTTATCAGAAACCATGGGGAGATAATAGTGGATATCGCAACATTGACTAATAGTGAATACCTTAGAATATTAGTTGTCGGAATCTTTGTATACCTAGGGGACGTCTTCTTGATCATCGAAAAAATAAACCAAAGAATCCAAGAAGTAAAGAACAAACATGACCAAGAGATAAAACTCAAACTAAAGGAACAAACCCCAGACGCCTTAATCTTCATGTTTGATAGTTTGCGCAAATCCAGACTCAGGATTGATCAGATCGACGCGATGGTAAACCTAAACATAATCGGGGGCATCGCAACCTTGGTAGGTTGCTTTGTAGGGTTCCTATTACAAATTGCCAATCTGCCACAGGATCTAGCAATCAGTGTAGTCATCGTCGGATTCGTGTTGTTCTCGATATCTATCATATTCTTGGTATACTGGTATCTCAAGAAGTCTGATGCCTCCATCAAATGATGGCACTACAAGATCCTCAACATCTAGTCAATAGATATATTCTATTCGAGATCAGCGATACTATACATAAATCCCTTCTTGATTGTTTCCACACCCTCAACCCTGCAAACCCGGTATATACACCACATCCCCCATGCCCTTGAAGTCATCATCGCCAGTCACTATCGTGGCCTTATGGTGAGCGGCTGTCGCAAGCACAATAGCGTCCGCCATGCCCATCTTCTTCTCGTGCTTATTTTTAGCGGCTTCCAAAGCGATCTCGGTCGTGAGAAAAGAGACGAATGAGGTCTTTATCATGAAATCGATGAAGCGCGCGCTGTCCTGAGGCCTGGTAGCTATGAGGAACCTGTAGACCTCGGCGATGTTCATGGAACTGACGACTATCTCGTCTCCACCTTCGATGTAATCGCGCGCTTTCTTCCCGAAAGGAGTGCCCTTGAAGTACTCGATCCACGCCCAACTATCAATCAAAACGGTCAATCTCTTCCCTCTTGAAAACCGCTTTGACCCCCTTCATCGCGCCGAACATTGACTTCTCCGGCTTCTTCATATGAAGGACCAACTGCCTGATAGTGGCGTCGAAAGTCTCTGCCTTCAACTCGGCCTTAACGTGCTTGAGGAGGTCGAAGGTGTCCTGCTTCACGGCGATGGTAGTGTTCATTATAGTGATATAAGTTATATCTTATATTTATAGGTTGCGGTGGGGTAAATACTAATCTCCTACTAATATCTGCTAAATTAGTAGTTGGGCAGACGATAGAGTAACTAATCTAAATCGGATTAGTAGGGACATTAAACCTCCCTACCCAAACTCCTGCATCGGATACTTCTTGAGGAGGTCCAGCATCTCATCGTCCTTGATCTCCTTCAATCGCTTGATCGTGTTGAACACCTGGCCTGATGAGTACCGGCCCTCTTTCTTCCTGAAACTGACAGACAGGCGATCGTGATCGAACACAGAGAAATTCAATATAGATACCCCTTCCTCCCCTTTATCCTTCTCAAGCCATCCTTCAAGCAGTCTCTTGAGCCGGAAGAGGTTCTCATCATACTTGGGTGTCTTTGAGTAAAGCGCCCTGGCGAGATCCTGCAGGTCCACTATGCTCGCGAGCTTCTTCTTGGTCTTCCTCGAATAATACTCATAATCCGTCTTGCTGATCGGCTTATCATCCATCAATCTCCGGATCATCTGCCTCTCTTTTCGCGTGAAGAGCTTTGAGAGCGCCATCTGAATGTCCCTTTCGGCGTATACCTTCTGCTTCTCGATGAACAGCGACGGCCCAGCCCTTGACTGCGCCTCAAACTCGCCGCGGAATTCCCCATAGTCCAACCCTGCCTGTTTCATCAGCCGATTGAACCTAGTCGCATCTTCCCTCGCATCTTCTTCCAGATACACTGGAAGGACCCTGTCTATCTTGAACTCACCAAAGAGCCTAGCGGTGATGGCGATGATAGCCTGGAACAGCAGATCCTTTCCTGCGCCAACGCACCGGCTCCGTATCCTGTCGATATCCGGCCGATGCTTATATATGAGAAACGGCACTGCCTTCAAGTATCTTATATCGCCGTCGCAGATGATATCATAGATCAACTTCTCGATGCTCTCATCCGAGCCGAGCATACGGTACCCGGCCTCAGCGAGCTTCTTCTCTATCGCGGCTGCCATATTCTCACCTCGCTTATCAGGCCCTTATCTAAATCGAACTTCCAGTCCTTGAACTTGATCTCGATGAGGTCCAATAACTTCTGCTGACAATCAGACACGGTGGACGTCTCCATCGTCTCCTGATATCTCTTGACGAGAACCTTCAATTCGATCTTCTCGCTATCGAATATGGCCTTGATGTCCTCAAAGTCCCTTGAATCGCCTCTCGCGAGTTTGCTGATGATCACATCATACAGCGACAACGTGTAGAGCTCTATCTTGCCGAATGAATCGATCAATCTCGCCTTCTCAAGACAATCCGGCAGCAGCTCAGTGCCGAGGATGTTCGACCCGAAGAACAGATCGAACACCAACCCCTCCTGGGTGAACCACCGATAAGTGCCCTTTCTCTCGAAGCCGATCCTCTCAAACACATCGCAGATATACGTGTACTCCTTCTCCGAATCTATGTTGATATCTATATCCAAGGTCGACTTCTTGATCCCCAGAATCGTCAGGGCGGTCCCACCCAACGCGTACATCCTGACCTTCTTCTCGATATACTTAGAGATAGACCTGAGCAGTTCATACAGCCTCGCGGCATCGATCTCCTCTTTGTTGTGGGGCATGCTCGTTGTATGAAATGTAAGTATTTAAATGTTTGTATATTTGTATCTAGAAGTACAAAAATTGTATGAATCACTTGCGCAAGAAACGATATATCTGAAGGGCAAGATCATCTGTATACATGATATCGATAGAGCAATCAGAGTGTTTTCCGAATACCTTGACCATATGATCTTCATCCTTTGGGATTCTTCCTCCACGTATGATCCCCGTGTGCAATAGTATCTTCTTCCCCCTATAGCCCTCTGAATGCAACTTAGTGAACCAATCCCTATCCAACGGGGTCGGATTCCAGATGATAGCATACGGATCGCCTATCATCGCGAGGCCTACGTGATCGCCCATCTGACAAGAGAACGATTCCTTAGCATGGCCTTTTGGAAGAACAGCCACCAGATCCTGAAAAACAAAATCGTCCTTTCCTTCCTGACAGAACTCTTCAAGCGATGGAATCAGCGATCGCGGATCGAGTTCGCGGCTAAATTGATAGATGACTTGCCTCATAACACCGCGATTTGCAACTTCTAGAGAACTTTGCATAATTCATCCAGTGGCTTGATTGTCATACCTAGTTTTATCG
>JBBSWF010000147.1:0-32522 GCA_038046365.1 Nanobdellota archaeon | reverse complement strand
GCAGAAGAACCGCATACTTCAACCACGACAACTAGTTTCCGCGCAAAGCCTGCCCTTGTCGAACATATATATCTGGTCGAAACGGTTGAGCAGGTGCAGTCGATGTATCGAAGATACTATCGATTTGTCTGCGAACGATGAGAAGATATTGTCGTAGATCTGCGTCTCGGTGCGCGCATCCACGCTCGATGTCGGCTCGTCAAGAAGAAGTATCGGCTTGTCATGGGCCGCGAGCAGCCCTCTTGCCAGAGCGAGCCTCTGCTTCTCTCCGCCAGATAGGTTGACTCCTTTCTCTAGGATGTTAGTGTCTAGCCGTCTTGGCAGCCGCGCTACTACTTTTGTGAACACAGCCATATCCGTATATCTCTTGACCATACTATCAGTATGGCTGACCCCCAGCGTGATGTTGTTCCGGATAGTTGTGTTGAACAGTTCCGGCTCCTGCGGCAATAGGGTGACATCCTCGCTTATCCCGTCAAGGCCTAGTGGGACTCCTTTTCCATCTAGCGATACCTCGGCGTGCCTTGGCTTGTACAGCGCTCGGATCAATTTGAGGAACGTGGTCTTTCCTGATCCGGACTCTCCGATCAGGGCGATCTTCTGCCCGTGTTGTATGGAGAAGGAGATGTTATCAAGATGCAACTCCCCTTCCTGCTTGTTCTGGTATGAGAAAGAGAGGTTGGTTATCTGCAGTTTATGCCATGCGCCTTGCAGTCTTCTGCCGGCAGGCCCTTTCTTCTGGAAATTGAGGGCAATCTCCTCTCCGTTATCGACGCGGGTCTTATTCCGGACGATATTGCTGTATCTCCAGGCCAACTCGTAGAATATGTCGCTGATCCGAGTGACATATTGATAGAGAGCAAATATGGTCCCGATCATTATTGAGCTTCCTGAGCGGAACGATGCGGTGATATATGTCCCGATCACGAAGGCCATCATTCCTGCGGCGCACATGCTGACCAGGAACCATTTCGTCTCGTTGATCTTCTGTGTTTTTGTGAAGAAACCAAATGGACCTATGATGCTTTTGAATATCTCTTTGGAGAGCAGATGCTCCACCCTCAGTATGATGACTGTTGTGATGTTGCTGATGACGTCAAAAATCTTGGCAGATATCCTGTTCTCCGCACGGCTTAGGATTCTCCAACGCTTCCGCAGGATCTTGTCGAACAGATGGATCGTAGCCACTGCGATGGCTGTGAATATGAGCACGATATAGCTTGAGGCAAGGTTGAAATATACCAGAGCCGCGTACGCGGTGGCGAACCGCACGGTGTTCTCTATTATTATGAAAATCTCTCCTGAGAATTCAAAGAGGGCTTGTGCGGCTTTGTTGATCCGATCGATAGTGTCCCCCGAATGATGGTCCGCATGCCATTCTAATGGCAAGTGAAGAGTGCCGTTTAGGAGGAATCTCTTGTATTGCGACTCGACGAAGAATGAATTCTTAAGTTCCATCACTCTAGCCGGGCCGTGGAATATCCAGAATCCGACACTGCGCACAACAACTAGGCTGGTTAGAAGAAGAAGGTAGTTGAGGTTTGATTGTGTTATGCCCTCTGCCTGGATCGTGTTGACTATCAGTGCGATGATCAGGGGTTCGAGAGCATGGATCAGATTGGCTATGACAAACATGGCTACGAACATCACTACCCTTTGGCGGTTGCCCTTGGAGTACTGCCAGGTCTTGCCAATCATGTATATTATAGAGTTGTCCTTGATGCTCATCCAGTCATTTCCCCTGGAGGGATATAAAAATGATGTCCTCAATTACAAATAAAACCTGAAAATATAGAAAGAGATATGTATCGGTCTGACAACAATCAAATCTTCACGCTATCCCAAGCAGCTTCTTCTTCTGCAAGCGGAGAGCCTCGAGATTCTTCCTCATCTGTTCCTTATGCTTTCTGTTCTCTTGCAGTTCCTTGTACAGCTCTTTGTTGCGCGCGATCGAGTCCTGGTAGGCCTTGAGTGCGTCGCGGATCTTCTGTTTGATGTCTTCGACCTCATTGAGGTTGACTGACGGCACTGGATGGGCCTTCCGGTATTCCTCTATGTTTGCCACATCGAGTTTGCCTTGCTTGACTAGCTCCATCTCTGCGGGTGTCAATTGTATTCCCATGTATTATCACCAAGCATGAGGCTCTCGCCCCATTATATAAAATAGTATGGATCTCGTAGCAAAATCTTCTTAAGAGTTTGCTGGATCCGTCGGTCATGTATCTTTTCGCTAAGGCAGACGCCAAGACCAGGCAGCTCGAAGAAAGCATGGTCCGTGATCTGGAGAGGATGACCGCGCTTCCTGGATTGAAAGATTTCCGCGATTCGCATGCGCTCCCGAGGGCATTCTTTCGTGCCTATATATCTATTCTTAGGGAGGTGGATGAGTACAATGCTGAGGTCCGTTCGCAATCCACGCATGTCCCTTCTTGCGTTCGAGGTTGCACTGCCTGTTGTCACATGGCTCCAGGAGATGTCGGCGCTGCTGAATATATCGGACTCTATGATCGGTTCACAAGAAGTCCGCAGAAGCAAATGATGCTTGTCCAGCACCAGGCGAATGCGTTTCATTTCCTCCGGATGTGGAAAGAGGATGTGCTCTTCAGCCTTAAGCTCGCTTCAGGGATCAGTGCCCAGTCTGCGATTATCAGCCAAATCGAATCGACGGAAGACCCCGTCGAGCTTGAGAGATTGCTGCGGGAGTCGGAACGAGGGTACTCATCCACCCAGGAATCCTATTTTAGGAGGAATGTCTTTCCATGCGGTTTCCTGCAAGAGCAGGAATGCGCTGCCTACGGAAAGCGTCCTTTGGCATGCAGAGGACACACATCCGATGCGTTTTTATTGTTATGCGAGCCGGATAGGTATTCCATCCGGGGAAAGGCGATGGTGGCGCTTCCTAAAGAGGTCCTCGCAGCAATATACCGAGTGGATTCGATACTTGGATTGAATCTCTCCCCGACTCTGCCGATAGGATTCATGCAACTTTACGATCTTATGAAAGGCCAACCGATACGCCGGACGCAGTAGACACGAGGTTCGATTGGCATCCCAGAATTCGCGCAGTCAAGATGTGACAAAAATCATCAGATAGGGAATGTACTTGCCCCTACCTATCCGCCCGGGGATAATAATTCAATGTTTTTTCTTGGATACTCATCGCTATGGACTTATCACGGAATATAGTCAGGGTCACAGGCAGTTCTTTCTTGATGATGGTGCCGAAGGATTTGAAATCGAAGTCCTTGATATCTTTGGTCTTCTTGTAAATCGCGTCCAGTTCATCGATGAATTGTGCCGGATACTGTACTTTGATTATGAAGTCCCCTATCGAACATATCTCGCTGTAGCGTTCCAGCTCGTCGGCGGTCGTTCCGAAGTGCGCCCCATGTTGACGATAGAACTTTTCAGAGAGTCTGTCCAGCAGATAGCTTTTTGAGAATTTTAGGTAGTATATCTCTGTCTTTCTGCGTCTCATCTCTAGGATGAATTCACTCTCAGTGCCCATGTGCCCGAGCGGGAACCAGTAATGGAGCATCTGGATGCATAGATTCTTCTCCCCGGGAGCTTGAGCGATATCAAACAGTAGTTCTCCAACGAATTTGTCTGTCTGAAGAGCGTCCTTGAAACGGAAGATCTGGAATTCCTTGCCGATCCGCTCTATCGTGGGAGGCTTGCTTTTCAGTTCTGCCGTGAAGTAATTGTTGACCAGCGAATCGCTCATGTTTTTCAGCTGCTTGATCCACTCTTTATGCACGGAATATTCCCCGTCAGAATAGCGGAGTTTCCCGCTCGAAACGAGTATCTGCAAGGCCTTCCTCACGCCTTGGAAGCTGATATCTATTTGGTGGTTCTCTTTGAGCCTCCGGTGGATCTCGTTGATCCTGAGAGGGTAGTCTTTGGATAATATCCGGACTATGAGTTCTGGGGTCGAGCTGGAGATTCCATTTTCAGTGATTTGTTTCATTTGCGGCTCCGAATCGATGATTTTAACTTTTAATACACTTATTAAACTTTTGGTTAAATGAGGTTATAACCTCACATTTAATTATCATCCACTATTAGACGTGCCATGAGGATCTACGATAATTCGAGATTATATCCGGTTTGGCGCGATGCTTTGACAAGAGGCCAATCGATTGAGAAGGAGGCCATATTCCTGTCGAGATTGCTCAAACAGCAGGGGGTACGCACTGTGCTAGATCTTGGAGGAGGATGTGGGACTCATGCCAGATTATTGCAGGATGAAGGTTTTGACGTCACTGTGCTGGATGCATCTAAAGAGGCATTGGATGCAGCAATGCGTAAAGGTCTGACGACGATTCATTGCCGTTTTGAGGAGATCCATCTTGAGAAGAGGTATGACTCAGCTATGTCTATCTGGACGACGTTCCCACCGTACGTTTCTGATCCAGAAGGCCAAAAGCGGGTCTTCTCTCATCTGAGCGGGATTGTCGATAAGATGATGATTTTCGATCAGAGCAATTTCGCCATGCTGCCTGAGTGCATTGATGAGACATATTCTGGGATGCAAGACAATCATGAACTAACAGTCCGCAGGAAGGGTACATTCGATGGAAAGGTCAGGCGGCTGAGATATGAACATCGGTATCTAGATCGGTGTTCGATGATTGAACAGGAGTGGCATGACGATGAGGTGATAAGGTACTGCTCTGTTGAAGACCAAGCGTCGTTTCTGGGGCCAATATGGAGATGCGTAGGGAAGTACGGGGATTTTGATGGCGCAGCTTACGAAGAAGGATCATCGGACCGGTTGATCTCAGTATGGGGGAGAACATGAACCCTTACGATTTCCATGGAGGAAGCTCATTCGATGCGATCGGCAGCGGATTTGAGAGTCTTGGTTCCAAGGAGGATATAGTGCGCGCTGATGTCTGCGATGCCCCATACGATCCATGTCCCGAGGTCATCAAAGTCTTGAAGGAGAATCTCCCTTGGCTTGTGCGGAATAGCCCGCCGATAGAGCCAGACGGACTCGTCAAGGCGATCAGCCAAGAGAGATGTATACCTACTGATCAGATCTATGTCGGTGCAGGCTCTACTCGGATATGCCACTTGCTTCTGGAGACATTAGACGTGAAAAGTGCAGCGGTGCTCGACCCTATGTACAATGAATATAGGAGGGTTCTGCAAGACAAGCTAGGATTGATTGTGTTCCCGGTCTTTCAAGATGCAAAAGACGGGTTCAGGATAGATCCGGAAATGATAATCCATGCTGCGAAGGATTGTGGTCTGGTCACGATTGTGAATCCCAACAATCCGACAGGTCAGTATCTGAAAGCCCTGCAGATTGAGACTATACTCCAGTCCATACCAATGGATACCAGATTCCTAGTCGATGAAGCCTATGTGGAATGTATCGGGGAATCAGTAGAGCGGTTGGTGCCGAAGTATAGCAACTTGATCGTCATGAAGACCCTGTCAAAATCATATGCGTTGTCCGGATTGAGAGTGGGATATCTAGTCGCTGACCCGTGTCTGGTCGCAAAGCTCAAGGAGAAGACACCCCCTTGGTCGATTAGCACTCCAGGGATATTGGCCGCGATCACAGCGGTGCGGAATCAAAGCTATGTGAACTGTGCGATAAAAACAGCGAAAGAAGATGCCCGGATTCTTATGGGGGAATTATCAAGCGCAGGTGTTGAAGTCATGCCTTCAGCCACGTACTTTTTCCTGGTGAAGCTTCCTAGGGGGAGAGCGGCCAAAGAAGTATGCAAAAGAATGGCCCAAAAGCAGGCGTACGTCAGAGATCTCTCGGCTCAAAGCGCTCAAAACATGGACCGGTATATACGGATTGCAGCGAAAGGTATGGAAGTGAACAAACGGATCTTAGCGGCGATGGAGTATGCCCTCTCTGTTTGAGTTCGCTGAAGACGATAACTCCCTATCTTTATCAAATAAAAAACATTTATTAAGCAGACTCTCAAGAAATCGTTATGGGAAGCTTGAAAATGATTCTGTCCATTCTATCTATCACGCTCATTGCAATCCTCGCCGTTCATCTCGATAACAGCAGCCTGTCGGGTATGGTCTCCAGGCCGGATCTTATCAGGCTGCCGCAAAGACAGCCGATGCCAGTCTTGCAGCCCACACTGCCTAGGCAAGATTATTCACAAGTCATAAAAGACAAAGCCATTCCAAATATCGAGTATCAAGTGCCGATCGATTCAAGCCCCGCCTGTCCAAATGGGTGCCTTTGGGGTGGTAAAGGGATCTCTGTCAAGATGTACAACGGAGTGATAATCACTCCAAAGTCGAATTTCTTGTTCGCCGATTGCGACGCCCCAAAAGACCAGTGCTACGCAGATGGTGACACGATCCATGTGAAATTCAAGGAGCATCCGTACTATAAAGACCCGGCCATCTATTGGTCGATGAGCGGCCTGAAATGCGAGGATCACGTCTGGGTGCCGCAAGAAGGATTCCTCATGGGTTGTCCGCCGAAACCGGCGTGAATAACACTATATCTATAGCTCCAGTCGGGATGGTATCCGGAGAGAATTCAAAGACGAAGGCGTCGATGGATTTACCCCAGAATGCCCAGCTGGGGAATACATGTATGAACTAGACAATCCAGTTTATCGCAAGACTGATCACATCGACGCAACCCTTTTGAGACGCATTCCAGGATCATTCTCAAACGAGACGCGCCGAGAGTATGTGCAACATGAATACTACAAAGCCTTGAATCTTATACGTGAGTCGATTAAGTAGGGAACTTGCAGCACATTCAGAGTACCTTCCCATAGGCTTGCAACATTATCTAGGAAGTCTCAAACGTGCTTGCACTTTGAGGCTCAAAAACTGCAGGTTTTTGTAAGCCTCCGGCGAGACTTGCACTCGCGACCTTCTGCTGTCTTTTGAGGCCCGCTGCCCGGGGCTCTTTACAAGGCAGACGCACTAGCTACTGTGCTACGGAGGCACTATGGACGGTAGACTTACACGGCCTTTTAAAGCCTTTTGTGAGGAAAGGAGTGGCGGAAGGTATAATAACGCCGGGACAGTCTCCCAGTCGAAATGGCGGACATACTGTCGATGATACTCACGGTCCTGGGGCTGACGCTCTTCGAAGTGATAAACAGCGTGGACAACGCGGTGATAAATGCTGAAGTCCTGGGGACAATGTCCCAGAAGGCCAAGAGGTGGTTCCTGGTATGGGGGATACTCTTCGCTGTATTCGTAGTCAGAGGGGTTCTGCCGCTCATAATCATAATGGCGACTAGCCCGCAGCTAGGATTGGTCGGGGCTTTCACAGCGACGTTCAGCTCAGATCCGATAGCAGCGCATGCGATGGAACTAGCTGCGCCAATCCTGCTAGCCGGAGCAGGGATATTTCTGATCTTCCTGTTCCTGCATTGGATATTCCTCGAGCAAAAATCATACGGACTCCATGCTGAGCGATTCTTTGAGAGGCAAGGGGTGTGGTTCTATGCCATCGTATCGATACTGCTGGCTGTTGTCGTATGGTTTGCGCTAAAGAAAGAACCGATGATGGCATTTGGCGCAGTGGTAGGGTCGACAGCGTTCTTTATAACACACGGATTCAAGCAGAACGCAGAGAAGATGGAGCATGAGATGCTGCATGGAGACGCAGGATTGAGCGATTGGGCAAAGATATTCTACCTTGAGGTGATCGACGCGACGTTCTCCATCGACGGGGTGCTAGGAGCCTTCGCGTTCACTCTGTCTGTCCCCCTTATATTGATCGGAAATGGAATTGGCGCAGTCGTCGTGCGGCAGCTCACAATGGGGAACATCGAGAATGTGAAGAAATACAAGTATCTCAAGAACGGAGCGATGTACTCTATACTTTTCCTTGGAGGAATAATGCTAGCTGATGCGTTCGGAGCGCATATACCTGCATATCTGTCACCGATAATGACCTTTGTGATACTCGGATTCTTCTTGTGGAAATCCTACAAGGAACTAGGAATCAAGGCAGCTAACGGCGAGAAATGCTGAGCGCATAAGGACCATACAGCAATAATCCGTTACCTTTTAGAACCTCTAGACGACTTATGACTCCATGAAGCAATCGATCGAGGATTTCACGGCGTTTGTAAAAGACAGCTGGTTATTGGCGCTGGCCACCGCTATTCTGGTGGGATTGATGGTCTACTTCATCACGTCTACGATGCTTGATGAACCAGCAGAATCTTCCAAAGGAACAAGCGAACTGCCGGATGTTCCACAGGTAATAATCGCCCCAGTAGAACCAGCGTCCAAAGAGCAGGAAGCGCCAAGAGAGGTGCCAAAGAAGGAGGTATCCCATTCAATAATAGTTCCGGTACGGCCGGCGCAGATCGGAGTCCCCGACATGCGAGCATCGAAAGAAGCCGCTTTCGAAGTAGTGAACAGCATCAAAGAAGTGCAATCCATACCTAAAGATTCCAAGATAGCGATATCATTCTATGTTATAAACACTGACGGATCAAAGACCTACCTCCCTGAATCCAACCTGTCGCTGACGATCGAAGGCGGAGGACGAATAAGGACCGGGATAGCGCTCGGATCAAACGTGCGCATCAAGATGCCAGCGACACGCCTTGAAGATCTAAAGACCGACCTCTGTCAGGCGCTAAAAGATATGACCCAGAACGAAGAGATAGAATATGACCTGTCTGAAATGGACGCTACCAAGAAATTCCAGCTTGTGTCAGCGATGCTGCCTGTGGCTAACCGGTGCGGGATCGCTTGAATCCGGCATCCGGAAAGAATACTCCAATGAAGATACTTATTTAAACCCAGTTCTGACCACCACTCGCTATGATATCCGACGCATACGAAGGACTAAGGAAGAAATACAGGCACCTGCCTGCATTCGACGAGATGGACCATAATTTCGAGATATCTACGCTCGAGAGCGAGAAATTCCTTCTGCGCGCCATAAAGAAAAGGATGGCAGAGAGGCTAGAAGACGTATCCGGCATGCTTGGAGACATAATCCACCCAAGCTCAGAATCTATCGCGCTCATGTATGAATGGCGATTCTTCGACCCGAAAGAGAAGAAAGGCATAGTCGCGCTATTTCGCCGCGTGCAATTCCTTCTTCGGGCATTCTGTGAGGCAGACCTGATACAGGACGACGAGACAGACTCCAAACTCATCGCAGATGCGCACAAGGCATGGAAAGAGGTACGCAAGGAATGCCTGCCCCTCACTAAGCGTCTCAAAGATGCATGGACAAGAGAGACAGAATACAAGGAGGATCTGGGATACCTTGGCTAATAGCAAATCGCATAAATTGCAAAATATGGATACTGCGATTTGCTATTCTAGCGGATCGCACATTTGCTTTAAAGTCAATGCGATCCGCTATAAGCACCGGATGCTGCTCCTCGGCCCGCCAGGATCAGGCAAGGGTACTGTAGGAGAACTTCTAGCGAAAGAGATCGGACTGCCGAAACTCTCGACAGGAGACATACTCCGCGATGAGATAGCCAAGAAGACCGAATTCGGCAGGATGGTCGAAGCAGCAGTGTCGCGCGGCGAGATGGCGCCCGATGAGATCATCGTGGAAAAGACAGTCGGAGTGCTCAAGGATGCCAAATATTCCAAAGGCGTGCTGCTCGATGGATTCCCAAGGACTGTGAACCAGGCGGAGATCCTCGAGAAAATGAAGATCTCCCCAGAACTCGCGATCTACCTTGACGCGCCGGACGAAGAACTGGTGAAGAGGCTATCCGCGCGCATGATCTGCCCTAAATGCCATTCTGTGTATAACAAGAACACCAATCCTCCAAAGAAAGAAGGCGTGTGCGACAATGAAGGGCAAGCGCTCATCCAGCGCGCGGACGACAGCCCTGAAGTGATCAAGAGGCGCCTTGAGGTATACCACTCGCAGACAAGAGACCTGGTTGGATTCTTCAAGGATAGGGGAATATTGCTAAATGTCGACGCTGTCGGACCGCCTGAGGTTATACTGCGGCGCATCATCAAAGTGCTGCCGAGAAAAGCTGGTCGATAAAGACAGTGGCGTAGCTTCCTGGGGGGAGCGAGAATTCGACGCATGATTTCTTGCCTGGACCCAGTTCATTATCTTCTAATCTGCCGACGACTAGATTAGGCACATCCACAAAGATCGCTCGCTCACCTCCTTCTGCGCAAAGTTCAGGCATGTCCCTAAATACGAAGTCGCGGGGTGTGAGACCCTCCCTTGTGAGTATATCCTCTACAATTTTGTTGATAAGCGGGTCGCTTGCCTGTGTGCCAAAACCGATCAGCGGGGCAGACAGTGCAGAACCTCTCTCTTCTAGGTATCTCTCAACGGTCTCATTCCACAAGATCGCCTGATATGCATGGACATACAGCATCAGCAGCGTCTTTGGAAGGAGCCTAAGAGCGCCGATCGGGTTATTCGGATGCTCGCCTATGAACGTGTGCAGTTGGTCGGCATACTCATCGCTTGACTCGCAGATCAACGTGATCGCCTCGACATACCTCCTGCGGACCAATGCGCGGCCAACAGCAGCGTTATGGCGGCCGAACCGCTGGCTGCCATAATAATTGACATATCTTGAGATAGGCGTTGGCAGATTTTGGATCTCCCGAATGATAATCCTAAAATGATTCTTCTCAAGCTCGCCAAGCCGAAGCGGCCGTTCTCCCCGCCCTATGAAATTGATCTCAACTCCCGGAAGCCTAAGGCCGGCAAGCCTCTCTTTTGGCATATCGTTTATGGAGAAAGCCTGCTCAGTGACTGCCTGCTTGTCCTTGCTTCCGCAATAACCAACTCTCTTGTACTCTATGCCAAGGACTCTGGCGATCATATGAACCGCCCTTAATGTGGTGTAACCTTTCTTGCGGACCGTGAAGTAAGCGTACTTGCCGCCTTCGACCAGAGCAAGCGATGGCTTCTCGATGACGATGAAGTCTTCTGGCACTTGTTTTATACGATAGGACATCTCGTTCTCCATTTTGGAATACTCACTCCTTGATCAGTGAATAATTGTAAAACCTTTAAAAAGCGTGCCGAATAACATCTCTAATACAAGCACTGGTAGCTCAGCTTGGATTAGAGCGGCAGCCTCCTATCGTAAACCGAAGGTTTGTGATCCTTCGGTCGTGAAGTAAGCTGCAGGCCGCGGGTTCGAATCCCGTCCGGTGCGTCGATACACTATTTCAATATACCTGGTCAGAGGTATTGCAGTGATTTGGTACAAAACGATCAAGGGGAATTCATCGCCAATCATCTTCCTCCATGGAGCAGGCTCTAATCACACCATTTGGATTCCATATCTGAAACAGTTCCAGAGAAGAACGGTGATACTAATAGATCTGCCAGGGCACGGAAATTCACAGCAGGTCAAATACGAGTCCCTCAACCAAGCAACACTTGAAGTCCAAAAAGTCATGGAGAAAGAGAATGCCCTTGGCGCAATAGTGATCGGCCAGAGCCTTGGGGCGGTCATCGCATCAAAATTAACGTTCTCAGCAGGCCGGCGAATCAGCAAGATAATCATGATCGGGCCTTTCTCAAAAGGCCTTGTGAAGCGCCAATGGTTCTGGGAGAACCTAGCCACTGCCACAAATGCGGTGGTATCGGAGCCAAAATCAACCAAGCCAGTGCAGGATTATGCCGACCTCTTCAACTCGTCAATGATCAAACACCCATACACGGACCTCAAAGGGACACACCTTCACACATATGCTCTAGCGATCAAGGACTTGCTAAGCCACAGCATCGATTGGCCAGCTATCAAGAAGCCATGCACAGTGATTATAGGGACAAAGGACTCGCTTGTATCTGAAAAAGCTTTGCGAACTGGATTGATCGGGTCACGCCATAACCTAGAGCTGATACCCTGCCATCATCTTGTCGTGACACATGCCTATGATTTTCTGGCAGATAAACTGGCGAGGTCAGCCCGATGATCTCGGTTATAATCCCCACTCTCGAAGAGGAGAGATACCTTCCTGCGCTGCTAAAGGACCTCCGCGCGCAAAGCAAGCGACCAGGAGAAGTGATAGTAGTTGATGCCCGGTCTAAGGATGGGACTGCAATAGTTGGGAGATCTAACGGGGCAAGAGTGATCCTCTCAAATAAGAGATGCGCAGCCCACCAAAGGAACATCGGGGCGAGAGCCGCAAAAGGAGACCTCCTTGTCTTCATCGACGCTGACATAAGGATCAAGGATCCGCGGACGCTTGAAGAAGCCGATGCGAAGCAAGGATCGTTCCACGCAGCGACAGCAAGGGTATCTGTAATAGAATCCGAAAAGACATTAAGAGACACCCTGTTCTGCGCGTCTCCAAACCTGATAGCCACAATAGCGCCACGATTCTGCGGAAGAGGGGCTTTCATGGCTGTTAACAGGTCTTCATTTGAAAAAGCAGGTGGATTTGATGAGAAGCGGGCTGTAACCGAAGACGTCGATCTCTTTCGGCGGATAGGCAAGGAGGGAAAAGTGATATGCCTTGACTCTAAAGTGGAGGAATCGCCAAGAAGATACAGATCCAAAGGGCACATCAGGGTGTTATCCTCTTGGGCATCAAACGCGATCCATGCGGCGCTGACCGGCAAATCAAAAGACAGAGAATGGGAGGCGGTTAGATGATTCCCCGGTCAAAGATACTATACCTTGTCGCAGCAGAAGGCAACGGCCATGCCACAAGGAGCGCGGCAGTGATGGAACGACTCAAAGAAGCCGGGCATACGATCATCGGAGTGTCTGAAGCAAACGCTTTGAAGATAATCGAGCCATATTGTAGCAGGGTTATCGAAGCAGTGACGCCCCATATGGAATACCGCAAGAACAATGTAACGGCATTCGGTACGATCCTTATCAACCTGATGAATTTCCCTAGATGGATAAAAGATCTGATCGCCGTGAAAAGATTCTCCAATGAATTTCAACCCGACCTAATAATCACAGACTTCAACCCGATGGCGCGATTCATACATGGCCCGCCTATAATCTCTATCGACAACCAGTGTGTTATAACACACGGAGATATCGAGATACCAAAAGGATGGGGGATAGAGTGCCTGAAATCACGGTTAGTGGTAAGGGCATTCACGCGACGCACAAGGGTGAAACTAATCACGACTTTCTTCGACGTGCCCATACTATTAGGATCTGTGCGAATCAGGCCGATCGTCTCGAAGAAGGTACGCGGCCTCAAGACAAGCGAAGGAAGTCACATACTAGTCTACCAGACATCGCAATCGAACGTGGCGTTAGCTGATCTTCTGCCTAAACTTGGAATCGAGATCAAGGCATACGGATTCGCAAGCGTTGGAATGGCCGGAAAAACATCATTTCTTCCATTCGATCAGGACCAGTGGTTCAAGGACCTCGCCTCATGCAAGGCAGTCATAATAAACGGAGGATTCTCCTTGATATCTGAATCATTGACGCTCAAGAAACCTATACTGAGCTTCCCTATCGGAAACCAATTCGAGCAAGCGTTGAACGCCCACTATCTCCACAAAGAAGGTCTCGGAGTATGGGGCAAGGAGATAACCAGAGAAGAGATTGACAAGTTCATCAAAGTGATTCCTGCGATAAAGAGCGTCATCTCAAAGAAAGAATGGGGGGACGGGGCGCAGCAAGCCGCAGACTATGTCAATAAATTCCTGGCTGAACATGCAGATGATATAAAATGATCACTTAGAGATATCTTTCAATCTGTCAGCTATCTTCTTTCCATCAGCCTTTCCTCTAAGTTCAGCCATGACCTTGCCAATCAAGGCGTTGAAAGGAAGGCCCTTGTTAACATCGACTATCCGCTTGATGGCAAGATCTAGCTCTGCGTCGCCCATGGACTTGAAGCGGCCAAGGATATCATGCAGCGGCTTTCCTGTCGCCAGAATGTCTATGACAGACTCCTTTGAGACCGCACCCGAATCAAGGCCGAGGAATAAAGCAGTCCACTCATGTAGGGTAGGGCTGACATCTCTACCTGACTTCTTCTTAGCCTGCTTAGGCCCGGACAAGAGGACGTCAGCAATGTAGCTTGGCTTCAATGACTTGCACTTCTCGCACAACGCCTTGAAATCCTCTGCGATGCCATCATTGACTATGGTCGCAGCGATATCCTTATCAAGAGAGAAATGTACGGCGAGTCCATCGATCTGATCCTTGAGCAATGGGGGTATCTTTATTGAAGCCAGCAGCTCTGGCGTGATCCTCACTGGAGCCACATCCGTCTCAGGATACATCCTCTTGGCTCCGGGCATAGGCCTAAGAAATGAGGTCGTGAGATCAGGTTCAGCTCTCCTCACTTCGGAATTAACTCTCTCTCCCTTGCTAATCGAAGCCGACTGCCGCCTGATCTCGAAATCAATGACCCCCGGTATGCCTTTGAGCTCCTGGAAACCTTTAATTTCAACGCGCGCGCCGCCAGACACGCTCACATTGACGTCCTGACGGATGGTTCCAATGCCGCGCTTGGCGCGTCCAGTGCTGCGAAGGATCATCCCGATGGTCTCAGCAGCCTCCTTCGCGTGATCTGGATCTGATATGGACGCATCTGTCTGCACTTCGATTAGCGGAATGCCGAGGCGGTCGAGCCGGTAAGTTATGACATCGCTTGATTCATTCACCTTCTGGGCAGATTCCTCTTCAAGGAAGAGGCCTGCAATGCCCACCCTGCCCTTGCTAGTCTCAATAAATCCTCCTGTCCCGATGAGCGAAGTCCTTTGAAAACCTGAAACATTGCTGCCATCGATCACGATCTTGCGCATCACCCTGACTTCATCCACTGTCTTGCAATGCATCATCTTGGCGACTTGCAAGGCAGCTATGAATGCGTCATTGTCCATTTCATGCGGAGGCTCTTCATCGAGCTCGACAAGACAGCAAGATGTACTGCAGCCTTCATATTGGATAGCCCTTCCTTTTGTGGCCTCAAATAGCGCGGCGGGGTCGATGTGGCCTCCTTCTCCTGCTACAGGACGAAGCCTGCGCCTCACATGGATGTCTGGATCGAAATCATGAACTATGCTGGGGCAGCGGCAGAACAGCTTCCCAGTCTCCAACTGCTGATGGATCTCAAGCCCGCACCTGAACCCTATATTCTTGTAATCAATGCCATCCATTGTCATCACTTCGCTTGTTTTTATCACTGCTCTTTCGGAGGCTTCGGTTGCCTCTTCCAGATTATCTCGCCTTCTCTCTTGACGTGCCTGACCCGATGCAAAGGGATCTCGGTATCCTCATCGAGGACCATGAATCCTTCATCGATCTTGACAATGTCTGGATAGGGGATCTCGATGATCTTCTTGCCTAATCGATCCTCATACCCTATCAAAAAGGCATAAGGGTCTTCCTTCTTGTCCCATCTGATCTTGTTGAGCAATTCACGGATAGTTTGCATGAGCGGGAAACGCGCCGAAAAGAGTGCGGCTCGAAATCTCTCCTATTATGTTCTCGGACATTAAGGCCTTGGCTTCCTTGGAACTATAGTTGCCAAGAAGCCATGCGAGCTTGATGAACGCTGTCTCCGGGGTCATGTCCTGGCATGGGACGACACCCATCTCCGCCAGCTCAATGCCCTTGCTGTATACATGGAGGTGGACCCTTCCATTTATGGTCTGAGACGTCATGGCCACTACACAGCCTTTCTTGATGAGATCCGCTAGGGCAGCCTTGTTCTTCTCGTGGATCTTGGTCTCTGGATTAGGATTGCCTGTTGGGCCATGCCCTAGGCCCATTCCTTCAAGGATAAGGCCCTTATAGCCCGCGTCCTTATAGAAACTAAACTGATCGGGGAACATGTTCGGATGCAGCGCAAGGATCGCCACCTTCTCCTCCATCTTGTCGCGGATCTTGAGGACGCGGCTCTTGTCCTTCTTCGGATAGTCTTTTTCTATGAAATCGACTTTACCAGAATCGGTCTCGATGTGCGCGATGGGCATGCAATTGATCGGTTGGAAAGCGTCACGGCGGCTCGAATGATCCTTGCGAGTCTTGGCAGGGGGCAAGATGGCGCACCTAGTGTCATCGCTCTTCTCATGCATGCAGATGGCCACGCCAGAGAAATCAGTAGAGACTATGAACTTTGCGGCACTGATCAGATTAGGGCCTGCGTCAGACGATCCACGATCTGAGCTGCGCTGGGCGCCGACTATCAAGACCGGTACTGGAAGGTTTTTGAGCATGAACGCGAGAGCAGCTGAGGTGTAATGTAGCGAATCGGTTCCATGAGTAATTATGATCCCGTCGCAGCCTGATTTTATCTCATCTTCGATTGCTTTGGCCATAATTCGATAATGGGCGAACCTCATGTCCTCGCTCCACATATTAGAGAGCAGTCTGCTCCTTAAGTTGGCGATCTTGCCAATCTCCGGGAACATCTCAATCAATTCCTCTGGAGAGAACCGGGCTATGACGCCGCCAGTGCGGTAGTCGACCTTTGAAGCGATAGTGCCGCCTGTGTGCAGGATAGAGATCATAGGAAGGCCCGTCTTGTGGGCTGGTTCTGCAGGGCTTTTCTGTTCAGACATGGAATAAGCGACTGTGACCTCAAGCAACTTGACACGCTTCTTGTCGATGCCCACATTGTACCCGTTGTCGAGCTTTAGGACGTATATCGAGTCGTCCTCGCTTGGCATGAATGTGCCGATCAACACTTCATCCGAGCATACTATGCGGACGATATCCCCAGGCTTGGCGCCAGTGGACTTCATCTTAGCCGGCTTCTTGGCCGAACTTTTGACCATCCCCCGACGGTTGACAATACGGCTTAAAAGGTTTTCCCCTTCAAAAGGATTAAAAATGCCAAACGATGCATCGACGATATGGCTGGAGTATCACCCAAGTTCTCATCGATCGATGTCCTGAGAGTATTTCGGATAATATCTAAGAATCCCCTATCTCGCGCGGAGATAGTAAGATGTCTCGGGATAGGCGAAGGGTCTGTCAGGTCCATTCTCGACCTGCTCAAAGAGCAGGATCTGATAGAATCCACGAGGGCAGGCCATTTCCTGTCGACGCCAGGAGAGTATCTCGCTAAGGAGATATCTTCGCGAGTCAATGGGCCTATACATGTCAAATGCCCAGTATTCCCAAATCCTTTCAGAGCAGCAGTCGTAGTGCGCAAACCTATGCTGTCTTTCGACGCTGTAAAGATGCGGGACCTAGCGCTCAAATGGGGCGCTGACGCGGCGCTTGTGCTTCTGATGCAGGGGGGCTCGCTGCGAGCACCGAAAGCGGAGTCCAAACTCGATCTGGGTCACATCAGCGACCAATTGAATCCTGATGAAGGAAACATGGTGATACTCACCTTTGCAGCGTCGCAGCAATCCGCTGATACATCCGCGCTTGCAGTGGCAATCTGGGCGGATGATGGCCTAAAAGGGATCGTAGTCAAGAAGTTCGGAGTGCCTGCGCAGTCGTTGCCGATATCCATATAGGGTTATAGGACTCTTTCTAGCGCAATCGAAAAATCCGAAAATGATCAGTAGCTCTTACCTATGTGCACCCAGACCTTTCCGGGCTTTCCGCACATCGCACAAGTGGCTGGCTTCTCATTTGGAGTATCCATCGGTATGTTGAGAGCCTTTGCGCCGTCGCAGTCCACCTTGACCTTCTCTTCGCAAGCAGGCTCAGTGCACCAGGATGTGAGGCAGAGCTTCTTTTTGGCGATGCCATCTTTTAGCTCGTTCCAGGACCTCGCCATGACAGTGTTGTCCTTTAGAAGTTTCCTCGCTTTGTCCAGAAGGTTCTTCTGGATCAGCTCAAGGACCGCGCCGATCTTATAATCCAGAGCGTCAAGGGGAACAGCCTCTTTCTCTCCGGTGTCTCTCCTGACTACCATGCAAGTCCCTTTAGAGATATCTTTAGGCCCAAGCTCTATCCGGATTGGAACTCCTCTTAGCTCCCAATGATTGAACTTGTAGCCAGCGGTGTAGCCTTCGCGATCATCGAGCTCGACAGCGAACTTCTCACTCAGACGCTTCTTGAGCTCATCGGCCTTGGCTAAAGTGACGTCTTTTGAGTCGTCGAAAAGGATAGGCACGATGACAGCCTTTATCGGAGCCAGGCGGGGCGGGATTACAAGACCTTTGTCATCGCTGTGCACCGCGACAAGAATTCCTATCATCCTTGTGCTGATTGCCCATGTGTTTTGCCAAGCGTGCTTCCATGACCCGTCCTTATCAAGGAACTTTATGTCATATGCCTTGGCGAAGTTGATCCCATCTGAGTGAGCATCAGGACCTTGAGCAAGGCGGCCGTTAGGAACAAAGAACTCCAACGATTCAGTAAAGACCGCGCCTGCAAACTTCTCGCTCTCGGTTTTTCTGCCATGCAGACCTGGAAGCGCTAATACATTCTCGCAGACATCTTTCCAATGGGCCATCACATCCTTGATCTCCTGATCCGCCTGCTCTTGCGTCGCGAAAGCGGTGTGGCCCTCGACCCAGAGGAACTCTCTTGTCCTCAAGAGCAATGTGGGGTGCTTAAACTCCCAGCGCACTACGTTGTTCCACTGCATGAGTTTCAGAGGAAGATCACGCCAGGACCTGACCCATTTGGAATAAGAGTCATACATGATCGCCTCGCTAGTCGGGCGGACCGCTAGCTTCTCACCTAAAGGAGTCGAACCGCCATGAGTTACCCAAGCGACCTCTGGAGTGAAACCAGCGACGTGAGCTTCTTCCTTGGCTAGGAGAGACTCCGGGATGAAAAGAGGGAAGTAAGCATTCTGAACCCCGAGCTCTTTCAGGCGAGGTTCACACGCGCACCTGATGTTATCCCAGATCGACATGCCCAAAGGACGGATGACCATGCAGCCAGAGACTATGCTGTAGTCCGCTAGCTCCGACTTGATTACCACCTGAGTGTACCAATCCGAGAAGTTCTCGGCTTTCTTGGCAGTGAGACCCACATCTGTGAGTTCCGGCTTCTGATTCGGCTTAGGAGAAGAAGGATTGGCGGCTGGCTTTGCGGCTTTTGCATCGACCTTAGGTTTCGCTTGTTTTGAAGCTTCCATGTCAAAGCGATTCTTGGCGTGTTATTTAAAGGTTTGTCGACACAAGCCTTTTTAACTCGACAGAGAATCTTCGACAAATAATCAACCATACCAACCAATCGGGCCTGTGGTGTAACGGATAGGGCACCGACCTTTTTAGAAAAGGTCGATCAAAATAGGTGCCCTCCGCTGGTGCTTCGGGCCCCAAAGATATAAGATATATAGAGACAAAATAATCAACCATACCAACCAATCGGGCCTGTGGTGTAACGGATAGCACAAGCGGCTTCGGACCGCTTAATCAGGGTTCGAATCCCTGCAGGCTCATGAGCGAAGCAAGCATGGAGAAATGGGATGTTGTCATCGCCGGAGCAGGCCCTGCCGGAGCGCATTGCGCGAGATTCCTGCGCATGAACTCGGACCTGTCAGTCCTCTTGTTAGACAGAACAAAAAGATTAGGGTGTCCAAAGAAATCCACTGCAGGCGTCCCCGCACAAACGATGGAGCGGTTCGGACTGCCATCAAAATTGGCGCAGCAAGACATCCGCAGATTAATCTTTGAAAGTCCAGACGAAACCGCGGAGATCCCAATCGAGGCAAAGGTTCTTGATTTTAGCAAGCTAAAGAAATTCCTACTAGAAGACGCCAAGGCTGGAGGCGCTAAAGTAATGATTGGCGCAGAAGCGACAGAACCAATCCTCGACGGAAAGTCTATTGTCGGAGTCAGGGTAAGCAGGATATCTGGCGATGAAGAATTTAGGGCGAAGATAGTGATCGACGCTACAGGACCCGGAGGTGTTCTTGCAAAATCTCTTGGCCTCGTGCGGCCGGCAAAGAAACACCATTGGATAGGGATGGAGCATGAGATGGACCGGCTTTCCCTCGGTTTCAATGACGCAATGTGCATTCGTTTTGACAACAGGTACGCGCCAGGAGGATACTCCTGGATATTCTCGACAGGGAAGGACACCGCTAAGGTCGGCAATTGTTGGTCATTAGGGCAGCAGGCCGGTGGCTGCAGCCTTAAATCACACCTCGAAAAATGGATAGCATCAGACCACCGACTAAGAAGCGGAATACGTCTTGAGACCCATGGAGGAGATGCATATCTGGATTGCCCGCACGGCCTTAGTGGGGGTGGATTTATGACAATAGGAGATGCCGCGCGAACAATCAATCCTCTATTTGGAGAAGGGATACGGCAAGCTATGTTCTCGGCAGAACTCGCAGGCAAGGTCGTGATAGACTCCCTAAATAGCGGAGAAACAGGGGCCAGGCGCCTAAAAGAATACGATCTGCTATGGAAACGCACGATATGGTCTAGATCAAGCAGGATATGCCGATTCATCGCGAAAAGACTTTACAGCCTCTCGAACGAACAGTTCAACAGCGTGGTGCGAAGATTCAAGAGGCTTCCTGACACGTTCTTGCCATCTGATTTCCAGAGGTTTCTTGATTATGACGTTACCCTAAACGACTTGAAAAAGTTCAGATCGCTTTAGTTTTACTCATTTGTCAACTGTGAGCGAATACTCAAGCGAAAAAAGGATCTACGCGATATTTTTCCTGCACGATATCAAATATATCTGCCAATAACGAACAAGATAAGAACAAAAACTCACTTCTTCTTCTCTTCTTTCTTAGGCGCGGCTTCGGCTTTCTTGTCGCCGCCGGATGCCGGAGCAGCTCCCTTTGCTCCTGCTGCTGTAGGCGCCTCGACTGGGAGGAGAGCCTCGATCATGAGCGTCGGGATCTTGGCTTCGACTAGCTTTGCCTTGATCTCTCCGCGGCTCTTTCCAGCCATGGCAGTGATGATAGCCTTTGCCTTGGCCTCAAGGTCGGCCTTACGCTTCTCAGACTCTTCAGCTAGGCGCTTCCTCTCGTTCTCGAGAGCCTTGAGCTCCTCTTGAGTGAGCTCGGTTTTTCCAGCCTTGATTTTGTCGACGAACTTGCCTTTCTCTATCTCGCGCAAAGCCTCTCTGCCAGGAAGGCCTTCGACCAGCACGCCCATGCTGTGGCATGTGCCGATTATCTCCTTCACTTTAGCGACCGGCTCTTTGCCTAGCAGGTCGCCTTCCTTCATCTTAGAGATCTTGATAATTTGTTCAATCCTCAAATCAGCCACTTTGTCCGCGAGAGGGTTTCCCGCACCTTTCTCGATGTTGGCTTCTTTCTTGATCAAGGCGGAGGCCGGCGGGGTACCCACACTGACCTCGAATGATTTGGATTCTTTGTCAACGACGATCTTGACAGGGACCTGCATGCCCTTGAAGTGCTGGGTCTTGTTATTGATCTCAGCGATGACCTGGCCAATGTTGACACCCATCGGTCCAAGGGCTGGGCCTAATGGAGGAGCCGCGGAGGCTTTTCCGCCTTCTACCATCGCTTCTATAATGTCTGCCATGTTGATATTTCGCTGGAATCAGGGTCGCTTTAAAAGGCTTTCGTGCCTAAAAATGCAATCAATTTCCAGATCATTCCTCCTCTGAAGCAGTCGATGCGCCGCTCTCATCTTCAGTGTCGCGGCGCACGACCTTGACCGAGTCCATCTTGACAGTGATCGGGATCGGCACGGCAGCCTCAAGCAACTCTACAACGACCTCTTCCTTTGTCTTATCGATGCGAGTCACTTTGGCCTTCTCGCGCTTGAACGGCCCGCTGATGATCTCGACGATGTCGTTCTTTTGGATGGCGACCTCACGCTTGACCATCTCGAGCATATGTTCGATCTCCTCGTATTCGATCTTGTTAGGGAGGATGCCTCTTGCGTAAGGCACGTTCTGGGCAGCCTGCTCGGCAGTCTGCCTATCTTTTGCTTCCATGAAGATGTACCCTCGCAGACCGTGCGGCCGCACGAGAGAATAGACGCCAAGATCCTTCTTCTTGACGTTGCTTGATATGAAGTCCATGACCTGGTCTTCGCGGTTAGCGGTGGTCCTAAGTCCGAATATCTCGCATTCTTGAGTGGTTTTTTCGTCTGCCATGGTCTTATCCGAAGAGCAGGTGTTTGGTCATCTGAAGCAAGAACCCGATGAAACCAATTAGCAAGATCCCAAGCCCTGAGACTTTCAGGATGACCTTGAGCTCTTCTGTCGTCGGCTTCTTCGTCACGAACAGCACCCTCTTGCATTCCATTATGAATGATTTGATTCGCTGCATGCGTGTCTGTGGTTCTTCGATGTACACTTTTCCTGTCCTTCCGTGGGGTTGTTATACTGTGGGGCTGGACCGATCCAGCCGTGCTAGGAATTGTATCGTCGATTAAGCATAAACGAGTAATCAGCCCTTTTTATACTTAATCCAAGAAACTTATCCCAAGCTCCGTCTCTATCTCAGCCTTCTTCTGGTGGGCAAGCCTCTTGCCCTTGCCAAATATCTGGCTGGATTTGACTCCTGTGATTATTAGCATGACCCGAATCGTGCGCTCGAGGTCGTCATAGATTTGAGCTCCCCAGATAACCCTTGCTTCAGGATCGAGTTTCTCGCTCACTGTCTCGACGACTTTGCGCGCCTCTTCGAGCGTCATGTCCTGGCCACCTGCAACGTTGATGAGCGCGCCTGATGCGCCCCCGATATCGACATCAAGCAACGGATTGTGGATAGCCTTCTCGACAGCCTCTATTGCGCGGTTCTCGCTGTCGGACTCGCCGACACCGATTAGAGCGACTCCGCCATTTCCCATGACTGCGCGCACGTCAGCGAAATCAAGGTTCACAAGCCCGGTCTTAGTGACCAGTTCAGCGATGCCCTTGACAGCGTTCGTGAGGATCTCGTCAGCGACCTTAAACGCAGTGTGCAAAGGAAGATCTGGCGCGAGCTCAAGGAGCTTGTCGTTAGGGATTACTATTAGAGTGTCAGCGACAGTCTCGAGCTTCTCGAGGCCGAGGAGCGCGTTCTCATATCTCCTGTTGCCCTCCATCGTAAAAGGCATCGTCACGATAGCGACTGTTAGCGCGCCCATCTTCTTAGCCATCTCGGCAGCGACAGGAGCCGAACCTGTGCCTGTGCCGCCTCCAAGGCCGCACGTAATAAAGACCATATCCGCGCCAGTCAGCGAGTTTTTCAGATCGTGCTCGTTCTCTCTTGCGGCTGATTCGCCAAGCCGTGGGTCGCTTCCAGCGCCAAGGCCCCTTGTAACCTCTTTTCCGATGAGTATCTTCTTGTCAGCCTCTGTGTAGAGAAGATCCTGGGCATCGGTGTTGATAGCGATCGTCTCAGCACCCTTGATGCCCACCTCAGTGATACGGTCGATGGTGTTGTTGCCTCCGCCACCACAACCTATCACTTTGATAGTCGCGCGCTGGCGAGAGAGCAGCTCTTCGAGCTCGCGGTCGATCTCGCTGCGCTGGGCTGATTTGCCCTGGACACCAGGCTCGTTTATGTCAGCGACCTTCCGAGTCGGATTGATAGACAGATTGCCTTTTTGGGGACTGTTCGCTAGTTGAGCCGGCCTGTTGAATTCCATTTTTCCACCTCGCCACTTACTCGGCGACGGTTCCCTCCTCTTTATTTAAATTTTTAGCAGGTTTATCCGGTTTCTTGCCGGAAGTGAAATTGACTTTCTTGAATCCGGTGAGTTTGCACAGGTGCTCTGAGAACTTGCTCGCAGCGTCATCAGGCAGCTTGCTTGGAAGCTCGACTGTGGCCTCGTCGCCGTTCATTGTGATAGGGAGCTCCTTGTGGGTATGCAATGAGAGATCAAGCATAGCTTTGAGCTTGGCCTTAGGATCGGTGATGACCTTATGGATCGTGACTTCGTAGGTTAAGTCCTTGCCAGCTAGAGGATGGTTGAAATCGACTAGAACGCGGCCGCCGCTAGCGATCTTCACGACGCCGATCTGACCGTCAACATCAAGCTGCATACCCTGGATCGGCTGGATCCGCTGCTTCTTGAACTGAGAGATCGGTACCATCTGGATAAGAGAGGCATCTTTCTTGCCAAAACCATCCTGCGCAGGGATAACATAATTGTGAGATCCTAGCTCAGCGCCGACGAAGTGGTCGTCAAGCCCCGGGAGAACATGCCTCTCGCCTACGCACACGATCTGAGGGCCGAAATGAGCATGATGGGTGAGCCCTGCTTGCTTCGCGAGCTTCTCATCGGTAGTGTCAAATATCTCCTGAGTGTCAGCAAGCCTGCCGACATAAGTTATCTCGATGAAATCCTGTTTCTTGATTGGCATGTCATCATACCCCGCATTGTTTTATACATCCAGACTGCTCTTTTTGGTCCCGAGACTGGCTCGATTATCGTTTCCAGAAGGACCAATCAAGCGAATCCTGAGGCATATTTAAACGTTTGGGTGAGGGGTACGTAATAAGTCGACTCATGTTGCGGGGCAGCACCCTCAGTCGAGCGTGACATTTCTTTGGTCGCAATAGGGAGCCCCTCGTCGAGCGGCGACCGATGAGACGATGATCGAGACCACCACGCGAGAAGGTGCTGCCCCCGAAAATCTAGGTCGACTTATTACGTACGGTGAGGGTGCTTGCGCATACCTTCGATGATCCGCCTAGCGACTTCGGTGGCGGGGATATCTGTAGTGTCGATGACCAGGTCATAATTCCTTTTGTCGGTAGGATCCAAATTGTAGGTGGTCTTGTACCGATAGAGCTCAGCTTCGCGACGGGTGCGATTGTTCTCCATTGTTAATTGAAGAGTCGTGTTCGCCTGCTCGTCAGGGCGCTTGCTCTTGAACACTCTCTTTCCCCCTTCCTCGGGGCGGACTGCCAGATACACCTTGTAGGAATCCGGGATGAAATGGAAACTGATGCGGCCCTCCATCACAAAATTGTCTTCCTTCTTGCCGATTTCGACCTGCCACCTGTCGGTCGCCTCGTCGACTGTTGGGTCGGTCTTCGCGATCTCGGCAAGCACAAGGATAGGGACTCCTCGATCATTTGCGATCTTCCTCTGGAAACGGCCGCATGAGTAATTCTTGAAGCCAAGCTCCCTTGACAGGATGCCTGCGACAGTGCTCTTGCCCGCGCCGATGTCCCCTGCGATAGTGATAATCATCTCTTCAACTCACTGTTAATAGTGGTGCCAATGATGTATTAGATTAATCTATCGCTGCCGCTCCAGAAAGCTTTTTAATATGAGCCCAGCTCCATCGGTATTATGGGAAGAATCAAGACACAGCAAGTCAAGCGGATAGGACATGAGATGTTCCAGAAGGAACCCGCCGGCTTCAAGACAACTTTCAACGAGAACAAAGAGATAATCGGGAAACAGGCGACATTCGCCTCGAAGAAGCTGCGCAATCTCGTCGCTGGATACCTCACAAGGCTAGCCAGACAATCGAAGCAGTAAGAATCATATCTTCGATACGCTTCTATATCGTCACTCTAATCTAGCTCGTACTTTCGAGAAATAAATTCATAACCGTCTATACAGATCCATCTGTGAGAACCGGCGGGTTCAAAAAATCACTTCTTCTTGCCTTTCTTTTTCGGAGCAGCCTTTTTCTTAGCTGGTTTCTTGGAAGATTTTGAGCTGGCCTGATTCTTTGAGCCGGAGGTTTTTACCAGCTTCTTGTCTTCGGACGGGGTTAAAGGCTCATAGACAAGCCCGCATTCCCGACAAACCACCTGGTCTCGCTCTTCGAGATAGGACAGGTTAGTGCCAGAACACTCCGGGCATTCCCTAACTTCGTAGATACTTGCTATCATAACCTACACCAAAGCATTTTTCATTAATAAATGTTTGGAATCAGACGGTCCTGATCCGTATCATGCTCAATTTTTTATAATACTAGGACTACGTCGATATAGAGGTACTGATCAATGGCAAAGATAAAACTGATTACGATGATCATCATCATGACGCTGGTCCTAGAGGCATACTTGCCGATCAGCGGCGCTTGGGACGCTGGCAAGTACACACTGAACTCGTCAGCACCTAGGATAGGAGCCACTGGATCGGACCGTTCATCATTCCTGCAAAGATTCACATACATCGGGGGCAAAGCATGCGCTCCAATCAAGGAAGTGAAATGCGGAACAGGATACCTTATACGAAAGACAATAGCAGGCGGCTGCCAGGTGCAGCCAACGTGTTGCGGAAATGCCAAGTGCGAAACTGGAGAGAACCCTTCAAACTGCCCGCGCGACTGCTTCCAACCAGCGCAATCCAAAGATGCCTGCCAGAAAGTCCAACCGCCAAGCTGCAAAGGAAGATACATATACCAATCACAGGTAAAAGGAGGGTGCGCGCTGCCACCGACTTGCTGTGGCGACGGAAAGTGCCAGGACAATGAAGGCGAGGCGTCGTGCCCAGAAGACTGCACAAAAAAGACCCAGAAGACTGAAAGGATATACTGCCCGAAATACCCATTCCCTCACTGCACAGGAGTCTATGTCTACCCACCAAAGGACAAGTTCAGCTGCACAGGCCAGCCGACGTGCTGCGGAAACAAGGTGTGCGACTCTCCTATAGAGACAGGATTGAATTGCCCGGGAGATTGCGGGAAAGGCGTCATAACTGGGACTTCTTACAAGCCGTTCTCAGTGAAGGCCGGGGAGACGTTCCGCGATACCCGGACGGATTCCAGGGTACTGACTCCCACCATATCTTGAAATGAATGCAAATCCGAAGGTTTCTTAAAGTCCATTTGAGGTCGATAACCTGTAATTGATACCGAGGTGATTTTAATGGCATTAGTCAAGAACGAGATCATCCAGTTCATAGGAGTCAACAAACTCGACACTGAAGAGCAGGAGGCAGTGATGCGGCTCTCTGAAGAGTATTACGAAAAGATCAAGCGCCAGATCAAGAATCGAATGAGCCTTGTAGTCCATGTCAAGACTTACCAGAAGGAAGGCGGGAAAGCAAAATACGCCCTCCATGTCAGGCTCATTGCGCCCACGCGCGTATTCGAGTCGTGCAAGTCGCACGACTGGGATCTCCCGCGTGCATTGCATAAGTCCTTCAAGGATCTCATCTCTGAGATCAAGCACACACTTCACACAGACGAGCAGGCAGGATGCGCGAAGAAAGAAGGCAAGCCGAAGAAGAAGTCTTCGAGGGCGGATTCGGATATAAGGGGATTTTGAGCCACCGTCCGAAACTGTCAATCTTAAGGATTCGGATAGAATCCCTAAGAAAGGTATAAATCCCGCCGTGTTTAACCTGTTGAGTGATGGGTATACCATGATAAGCGCCGAATTAGATGAACTCAAGTCGAAATTCATCAGTGCTTATGCTAACCTACCCGAGCCAGAACGAGTACAAGTCATGGCAGTGGTAAACGATAAACCCTATTCATGGGATGCAGCCTATAATGAAATAAATGCTGATACTGAGTTAGGATACAAAATACTCCGAAAACTAAAGGTAGTGGGGATAGTATGACCAATAAGGACATAATCTATGATGAACAGCGCAAGCTTGTCATTGCTAGATTCAAGACCCTTCAATCCCATGCCAAACTCATGTTAGGAAACGGGGAAAACCTCTCTGTGGGGGATTTGATATCCCACGTAGAAAAGGATGATGATCTTGGCAAGAAAATCGTACAAGTGCAGATAAATATGCTGCGTATCCTGATGGGCGGGGAGATTTAGAGAATGGTGAAACAGGTCATCATAACTCGCCCATATCACGATGATGAGACCGCGTATCTGCATTCTTTTATGAAGTATATCGTGAACACTGGAAAGAACCAGTCAGACATCCACCTCACCGATCTCGAAGGCAAGGACGCAACACGCAAGAATCTGGAGATCAATGCTAGAGAAGGCGCTAAGTTGATATGTCTTAATGGGCACGGCACAGCATATGAGGTCAAAGGGCATGATAATGAGCCGATCCTCGACAAAACAAACGTGGCGATCACTAAAGGGGCGATTGTCCATGCGCTTGCTTGCGATTCACTTGTCAAGCTCGGGAAGCAATCCGTGGAATATGGTGCCCGCGCTTATATCGGTTACTCGGCACAATTTATGGTATCTCGCGATCCTGCAAGATCCTCATCACCGGAAAAAGACAAGAATGCCTTGCCTATCAGGAAGGCATGCAATATAACCTTAATAACTCTACTAAATGGTGAATCCGTGCAGAAGGCGATTGATTTGACAAAGAGAGAGTATAAGAAGCTGATAAAGACCTATGGCAATAGCGAAGATGATCCGTATGGCGATGCTGCGGTCATTGGATTCGCCTTGACCTGGAACCTGTCCTTCTTGGGGTTTGAGGGTGAAGGGGGAGCGAGGATATGACCCTTAAATCTTATTCTCTATTCAATAAGCGGTCGTCCTAGTCAAATGGTAAGGCCGAATTCCTTGGATCTTCTTTTGGCTTTCAAGCCATAAGTCATCGTTCACATCCTTGGGCCTTATTTTCGGGTTCTTTTTCTTGAGACCTTCTGCGATCAGGTCTACCGCAACAGCAGTATTCGATCTGATCTCTATTTCTTCATCACTCCCCTTTGGAATCTCTTGATAGGAATCAACCTTTTCGGCCAGGGTCGGAGAATAGACTAGAATATCATTTGCTCTGAGTATAAAAGGGTCCTTATAATCCGTGCATGCAGTAAGCCTTTCTGTACCTGTGATCTCAAGGCCTTCTTTTCCCCGGTACATCCATTCGATATCTCCAACAAGCACCTGTGCTCGTTTATAGAATCGGACAATTCTCCCTTTGTATAAAGACTCATCTCTAAAACATGGGAACTCTTCAACGATCTTATCAACGAGAGAGACTGCATCTCTATCGGTCGAAGAAACGAGATTATTGAAGTCCCCCTCATATTTTTCGATTAATATTCCACCGATCTCTCGAAGATTCTGACACCTCTCTTGCGCAAGTGGGATTGGCACATTACCCCGAGTTATAATTCCCCATTCCTCTTCGGACATAGAGGACAGATAATGGGGATCTGTGATGTCTCTCCCTTCTTCTAACGCTCGGCCTAATGAGATGACCATCCCCCAAGATCCGTCGTACATCTTCCCTTTGTGTTCAACGGTCCACTTGGGGGATCCCCAATAAGAGAAACTGACTGCATTAAAAGTGAGCAGAAAATGCAGCCTGTCCCTCTCATTTAGATCTTGGATCCTAAATGGTGATTCGTCAAGCCAGTGCTTGAACTGGCCGGAGTGATCCTCCACAAATCTCTCGATAGCGAATCGGTCTATCTTCACATGCACAGAGTTTTGGCTGACGTATAGCGCATCCTCAAGGAATTTACTCATGAGCAACCTCCTTTGTAAATATTAAAATGTCGTGACCGATCATTCTATTCGAGATATTATCTGAGACAGTTTTGCCCCAGATCATCTCGAAAACCATTTTTGCACAATTGATTGTTGAGAACTCGAAGTACGTCTTGACGCGGTCAGCAACAGAAAATCCCTGTTCTATGAGCCATGTGTTATAGGCACTTGATTTAACCAGATACTCTTCCCCTCTGATGGACTGGAATTCGCCGCAATCATCATTTTCCACAAGATAGATACATCCGCCCGGTCGTACCACCCGTCCGGCTTCCATAATCGCATTTTGTCTTCTCCTATCACCCCTGATGGATCCAATCGCCCAAGCCGCGATCGCCGTATCTACACTTTGTGAATGAACAGGGAGCCTACTCGCGCATCCTTGAGCGAAAATACCATCTGGATACGCCTCACGAGCAATGCCGATCTGCTCATATGAGCTATCAATACCGAAGTATCCTATGGCTTCGGATGCGAGAAGACCTGCATACTTCCCACCGCCACATCCTATATCCAGAACAGCCTTGCCTCTTATCTTTGGAATGATCCACTCGGCCACTTTTTTCGGAGCGTCCTCTGCTTGGCTGAAAAGGCCATATACCTCGGCATATCTATGATAAATCGCAGACCCCTCGGATAACCCTCGCTCCTCGTCTGAGGTCATACTCTCACTCATACTCCAAATCATATATGGTTATAATATAAGATAGATTGTTACTTTTTTTACACAAATATGACTTTTTAGATAGAAAAATATTAAAATAGCAACAATCTAACTTACGCCGTGGAACTCAATCTGGACGCGACGGACAAGAGACTGCTTGGTGCGCTCATAAGAAACTCTCGGCTTCCGATGGCGAAACTAGCCAAATCAGCAGGTGTGTCCCGAGAGGTAGCTACATATCGTTTGCAACGGCTCAAGGACAGGGGAATACTATTGGGGTATGTGACTGAGATCGATATGGAGAAGATGGGTTATGTAGGTGCCGCTGTCTTCGTGGCGACAAAAACCCAACGGGAGAGTGAACTTAAGGAATACCTCAAAACCTCGCCGCATATCTGCTGGGTCGGAGAACATGTCGGCATCTGGGACTTCGGTATGTCCATCTTCGGAAAGACGATAGAAGAGGTCGACGAGAAATTCCGCACGATGCAAGAAAAATTCAAGGGAATCATCATCGACCATAGATTCACACAGCACAAACGGAACCATTACTATTATGAAAAACTGTTCGGGATCCCACTGTTCAAACCATTCGCTAGAGCCAGGTCTCATATCCTCGATCCAATAGATAAGACCCTGCTAAGAGAGCTCGCATCGAACTCAAGGTCAGACTACACCTACTTATCAAAAAAAGTCCCGTTAACTGCACAAGCGATAAAGAAACGCATCAAAACCCTCGAATCCTGTGGATACATCAAGAAATACACAGTATTCCTCGATTACTCGAAGCTGAACATCTACCAGTACAGCATATTCATCGTGAACAAGAACATAGACGATCGGCGGAAGCTCTTGGCATTCCTCGCAGAGCATCAAGATGTGTGTTTCATATGCGAATACATCGGGGATCCATTCCTTGAATTCGGCGTCTTCGTGGACGACCCGTATAAACTCCGTCGCATCATACGCGTCATCGGAGAGTCATTCCCGGACAACCGGATAGTGGAACATTCGTTGCAAAAGGAACTGGTCTCTTTTGGGCCGGCAAAATGCGTGTTTGAGTAGTGATGCCTGGTGGATTAGAAATAGCGAGGGGCGGATTCTCACCGGCTTTTATCCAAAGACCAGTCCACGCCCCAGATCCTCTGCTCTGACTAGAAGTTCATTTCTGCAGTATCGAACGTGTGATTTAAATATCGTCGACCAACCCCTCGATCCATAATGTCCACAAAAGTGATCGCTCTTCTTGACAAACCCAGCACAAACAGTTTTGGAATGTGCCCCCTTGTCACGACCACGGATCATCGCGTTTACCAGGTACGAGGACTTGATTCAGGACTCCGGTATATATCAAAGAAAAGCTGGAACAATGAATACGGAGGACATATCCTGGAGATAGAAGATGAACTGCCACAAGATGCAACAAATCCTGTCGGCTTGTGGCTGGGACATTCCTTTGCGTCAAGGGCTGTTGAATTGAAGGGACCGAAACTTCCATCCACACAAGAATGGAAAGAGCTTTCGGACGGAAGGTACAAAATCGAGGAATGCCAATGCGCTTATTCAATCCTAAATGATTGGGTCGAAGCCGCAGGAAAAGAATCTCTTGAGAGGAAAGACTATCAATTGGCGTGCATGATGCGCTGGGCACTGCCCTTTTCACCGGTAACACAGGCCGTCTTATATTTCACGACAGAAAATAAGAGCATAGAACTGCAATGGCAATCACGCACCTCCGGGAAGACAGTAGATGAATTAGTGAGAAATCATCTTGAATTGAAAGAAAGGCTTGTTGGAAGAAACTAAGGGGCAAACGCTGTGCCATCCACTTCCATCCAGCCACTAGTGTCTGCCCAGAATACGATTCCTGCCCTACAACAGCTATCCCACGAAGAAGATAGAAAATAGCGAGGGGTGGATTTGAACAACGCCAATCTGCGGATCGTCTAGTTCAAACCCACAACGATGGGGATCGCGTTATACGGGCTATTCGGCCAGTGATTCCTGGACATTCTTGGTTGTTCATCGCACTGGACATATGTGGCGATTCTATTTAAATAAGGTCCACAACCGACTATCGAATGGTTGATCAAGAAACCGCACTTGTGGTTTTTCAGGACAATAAGATCAGAAGAATATGGCATGAAGGGCAATGGAAATTCTCAGTTGTTGATATTATTGCCGTCTTGACGGAAAGCACGGATCCTCGCAATTACTGGAAGGTCCTCAAATATCGGTTAAACCAGGAGGGTAGTGAGGTGGTTACAAAATGTAACCAACTGAAATTACCTGCTTCAGATGGAAAGAGCTATGAAACCGATTGTGCAAACACTGAAACGATATTCCGTCTTATTCAGTCCGTCCCTTCTTCCAAAGCAGAACCGTTCAAACAATGGCTCGCCAAAGTAGGCTATGAGCGGGTACAGGAAATCGAGAACCCCGAATTGGCCCAAGACAGAATGAAATCCCTCTATGAACAGAAGGGATATTCCAAAGATTGGATCGAGAAGAGACTTAGGGGTATCGCAATCCGACAGGAATTGACCGGAGAGTGGAAGGATCGGGGAGTTCAAACAGACATCGAATTTGCCATCCTAACCAACGAGATCAGCAAGGCCACGTTTGGAAAGACGGTGGAGGAATATAAGATCCCTGACTTCTGAACGCATTTTATTGACTACATTTCGTTTGTTCTGATTTTCGT